>JAHDCK010000468.1 GCA_020629915.1 Saprospiraceae bacterium | reverse complement strand
CAATGGTGCAATGGTGCAATGGTGCAATGGTGCAATGGTGCAATGGTGCAATAATTAATATTCTAATAAGAAACAAAAGCAGCCAGCAAATATTTTTATACAAAAAATCAATTTTTTCTAATTATAAAAATCTATTAATCAGATAGTTACATTTATTTATTATAATATTCTATCACAAAAATAAACAAAAATGTACTAAATATCCTGCCAAAAAGCCCTGAATTTTGAGGTATTCGTAAAACTTAAAAGACTACAATTATGAAAAACTTATCATTTAGTGCATTAAGCATTTTATTAGGATTATGTGTATTATTTTTAGCTCCGGGCTGTGGAGGAATCGTAGAAGATGATGAGCCTCCTACTCCGACTGACAATGAAATTGGTGGACAATATTCAGAAGACTTGGTACTCACTAATATCCATGATGAACCGGAGATTGTAGATTACTACGTCACCGAAAGTATATGGATGGGGAATGATGCCGGCTTTATCGTAGAACCGGGTGTGCGAATCGAATTTGCACCGGGGACGAACTTCCAACTTGGATATTACAGCGAGGGATTGGGCGACAAAGGATATATCCAGGCAGAAGGAACAGCTGCACAACCGATTGTCTTTACCGGTTCGGAAACGACAAAGGGGATTTGGAATGGCATCATGATTGGCTGTTCTTCCTACGATGTCAGAAACATTTTAAATCATTGTATAATAGAATATGCCGGCGGAAGCTCTGAACAGTATGCCATAAAACTTCCAGAATGCTCGAATGGCAGCCAAGGCTTGTTAAGCATTACAAATACGACTATTCGAAATACGAGAGGAACGGGATTATACGCTGAGGGCGATGACTGCATCAATCAATTCTCGAATAATATATTTGAAAATAACGATGATGAAGCTATTCTCATGCACGCTCAGGATTTTACGCACATAGACGGACAAACTCAGTTCATTGCCAATGGGACGGATGGCGTAGTCGGTATTGAAGGTGTTTTTGGTGGTAGAATCTGGAATGAGGAAGATCACGTATGGACAAAGTTAAGCAGTGGTGCCTATTTTATCAATGCCAAAACTTATCTGACCAACGGTACGCTGACGATTGATCCGGGCGTGGAAATCGTAATGGGTAACGGACGGCAATTGGTACTGGAAGGTTCATCCTACATCACTGCTATCGGAACAGCAGAAGAACCCATTATCATCCGCGGAGAAAATCCGGGTACGCCTTCCTGGAATGCCATTCACCTCTTCGCTCATTTTACACCCAACGTTTTAGAACATTGTCATATCAGTGAAGCGGGAGTTGGAATCATTCGCAATAACACCTGTCATGGTCAAGCAGCTATCGGATTGGATTATTGGGTTGGTGACGGTGCTCAGGCTACCATTCGCAACTGCCAATTTTCAAATAGTGCCGGATGCGGTATTTATACGGTAACAGAAAACATGGGTCGCTTAACTCAAAGTGGAAATACTTTTACCAATATGTCTACTTCAGATATTTGTAACTAATTTCAATAATACAATGGTACAATATTCCAATAGTACAATAATTTACATATTGGAATATTGTACCATTGAATCTACCTTCTGCTATAATTAGGTGCTTCCTTGGTGATCGTAATATTGTGCGGATGACTTTCATTAATTCCCGAAGCCGTGATTTTTACAAAGCGCGCTTCCTGTAATTTTAGAATATTGCCTGCGCCACAGTAACCCATTCCCGCTCGCAAACCTCCAAGATATTGTACCATAACTTCTGCCAGTGTTCCCTTGTAAGGAATGCGTCCTTCGATACCTTCCGGCACCAGTTTTTTAATATCATCCTCTGCATCCTGAAAGTAGCGATCCTTAGATCCCTGCTTCATCGCTCCAAGGGAACCCATCCCCCGATAGACTTTAAATTTACGTCCTTGATATATGATTGTTTCACCGGGCGATTCTTCTACACCGGCAAAAAGTGACCCCGCCATAATCGTACTCGCTCCGGCTGCCAGTGCCTTCACCAAATCTCCGGAATAACGAATCCCGCCATCGCCAATGACCGGAACACCTGTTCCCTTGATCGCCTGCGCAGCATTATAAATCGCAGAAAGCTGAGGTACACCAACACCAGCCACCACCCGCGTCGTACAAATACTCCCTGGCCCCACGCCGACTTTCACACCATCCGCTCCGGCATCTACCAGCGCTTTTGCCCCTTCGCCCGTGGCTACATTTCCGCCGATGATTTGCAGATCACCAAATTGCTGCTTGGCTTCCCGGACCGCATCCAGCACGCCTTTTGAATGTCCATGTGCTGTATCAATACAAACGACATCCACCCCAACTTTTGCCAGGGCAGCAATGCGTTCGTGCATATCCGCCGTCACGCCAACTGCTGCTCCAACGACCAATCGACCGTAACTATCCTTACAGGCATTGGGATAATTTTGCACCTTCATGATGTCCTTGTAAGTAATCAGCCCGACGAGGCGATTCTCCTTATCCACAATCGGCAATTTCTCAATTTTATATTTTTGTAATATATTTTTCGCCTGATCCAGACTGGTATCTTTGGGAGCAGTGATGAGATTTTCGGAAGTCATCAGTTCACTGACTTTGCGATTGTGATCCGCTTCAAAGCGCAAATCCCGATTGGTGAGAATCCCGACGAGCAGTCCGGTATCATCCGTCACCGGAATTCCTCCGATTTTAAAACGCGCCATCAGTTGCAGGGCTTCTCCGATAAATGCCTCCGGGCGGAGTGTCACCGGATCGAGGATCATCCCACTCTCCGAACGCTTCACGCCGCGCACTTGTTCGGCCTGTTCTTCGATAGTCATATTTTTATGTATAATACCGATGCCGCCTTCGCGAGCAATAGAAATGGCGAGGTGCTTATCCGTCACCGTATCCATCGCTGCGGAAACGATAGGTGCATTCAGACGAATGTTGCGCGTAAGCTGTGATTGAATATTGACTTCTCTGGGTAAAACTTCCGAGTAGGCAGGTGTGAGGAGGACATCATCAAAGGTCAGTCCTTCGGAAAAAATGGGCTGCGAATTATTTTTGTTTGTTTCCATGTGCAAAGGTAGAATTTTTTCTTTTAGTTTTAAAACTGATTTTGGAAAGGAGAGGTTTAATTTAACTAAGTAACCGGCCACAATAAAATTTATAATACTTTGAAC
>JAHDCK010000467.1 GCA_020629915.1 Saprospiraceae bacterium | reverse complement strand
ATAAATCAAAAATTCATTTCAAATTAAATATAATATTATTGTGTCCAGTTACTTACCACAAAATATAAAACTTAAACGAAACGCACCAAAACAAAAAAAGTGATGTAATTGGAGAAAAAAGAGGCTGGCAGATGTGTAGATCATTTATTTCCAACTCCCTAAATTAAAATCACAATGATATAAAATTATTTCCCCGGAGTAACCTGAGCATTTTACGTGAAAGCTCACTTTTTATCCCTAAAATTTGTCCTTTTATCGAAAAAAATCGACTGCTTCCACAAAAGAAGACACATTTGAATGAATATTCATTCACAAAATTTTTTTGAAATGAAAGATAACTTAATCAACCAGAACACCCAGGCATGGAGATTCCAGGTTTGGGCAACTTTCGCCTTATCATTTGGTGGAATGGTCATCGGCATTTGGTTTTTACCAGCCTCATTATGGATTAAAGGATTCCTGGCGATGGGATTAGTCGCTACGGTTTCCTCCTGTTTCACCCTGGCCAAAACGGTACGGGACGACCACGAAGCGGATCGCCTAATCAACCGGGTGAGCAGTGCCAAGACAGAAAGAATTTTAACAGAATACGAGAATAAGGAAACTTAAGCAACTGATCAATTTAAACCGATTAATACTAAGAAGGCAAAAAAACATATTTGTCATTTCGACGATAGGAGAAATCTTCTCTACGAAATGGAAAACTGATTCCTAGGTTCCCCATGAAGTACTAGCAGGGAACATGCGTTCTTTGCTTCGTAGAGAAGATCTCTCACTACGTTCGAGATGACAAATTATTAGGTGATTTAAATTGATTACTTGCTTAATTCGTAGTATTTAAAATAGGTAACTCGCCTGATAGCTATTCGTTATCAGGCGTTTTTTTATTATTTTTAAAAAAATTATGAATATCTAAAACCAATCCAATATGAAAAGTATTATCAATAATTTCCAAATCAGATTCGCGTAGGGGAGCCGGAGCAACAAATTCAGTAAAAAGCCGGCCGTATTTTATCCCGTACTCTGTTCTAAAGCCCAATTCAAGAAAAGGAAAGGGATTTTGATTTTGCATATTTTGTATCCGCTCCATTTCGAAGGAAGGAAGTTGACTAAAAGTATTGGCTTTTGTAAAATTTAACTGCATGAATTTTCCTCCGAGGGAAACCTGAAAACCATCTCCTCTTCGGAGGTGAATGCCGGGTTGGATATAAGGTTTTCTGAAATGTAAGGTGGAGGAAGAAAAATTGGGATAAAAATTATGCACCCGACCCAAAGCCATTCCAATATATAAGTCACTTATAACTCTCCAGTTTTTTTCTTCTTTGCCGAAGGGCTGAGCGAAATAACCACCAATGCCACCCTCCGCCTGAAAGCCTTTCCCCCAGGCATAATCACCGTCCGAGTTCAGGCCAATATTTTGCAGGTTAAAGTAACTCACCTGAATGCCCAGGTGTTTAATTGGACTTCCACCTGCCTGTAAACTATAATTGTTTTGTTCCCGGTTGTTTTGTTTGCGATTAGCAAAGCCGGCACTAGCTCGTATTTCTCCTTGCTTTTCGATACCCATTAGATTGACCTGATTCGAGGCATAGTAGTAATGATGACAGGATGGAAACAGGAAAATTATTATACAAAATATTAACGGGTGATTGTTTTTCATAGCAGGATTTTGGTTTGAATTAACAGGAAGTTAGCGGGATAATTTGTTAAAATCAAGGGTGGGAATTTTATTCTTTATCTTTTCGTTTGACTTTCGAGTAGTTTCATTTCACTCTACTGTACATGGGAATAAATATAAAAAATTAGACTGGCGTAGGTTTCATCCCGATGAGTTTATCGGGATTTGCAACCTACGCCGAAACGTTCGTAGTGGGTTTGTCCCGATAGAATCATCGGGGTTTTAACCGCATTAACACCCGTTAAAAACTTGTTGACACATTTGGGAATAGGCACAGCCTAATCCAGTCAGAATGCATTTGTACAAAAAGCGTTTCATGTCCAGTAGAGTGATTTCATTTCAAATTATTTCAACAATTATTACAGGTTTAAACAAAAACCCTTAGCTTCGTTTAAATTCTAAAATATAATATGTCCAAACAACTTCCCGATTACTTTTACAGGCAGATTTTTAAAATATATAATAAAAATATTGATTCTGGTAAGGCAAAAACGGAACAGTATTATCGCTTACTCACTCAACTCTTTATACAGTGTACGACCGAGGAGAAAATAGCCTTCAATACACTTTTTGCCAGAATATCCTTTGCTTGTTCAAAGTACAATATTTCTTCTGAGACCCGATGGTATATCCATGAGTTTAGAAAACGTGCTGCCGATTTTATCTACCAGGGGAAGTCGCTTCCATCAGGTGCAAACGCGTTGGGAGTTTATACACTTGCCAAAGCCGTAGAAGAAATTTTCTTAGAAAGTATGCCGGAAGCGTTAAAGGAAGTTTTGCCAAAAGAAAATTTTTATAATAAAAAAACAGTTGCGTTAAAAGGGCATATCCCTCAAGTGCGAATGATTGTACAGGAAAGAGATGCTACAAGGGAAATGCTACTTGGAGAAAGCGAAAATTATCCAGGGAAAAAACTGGAAGTGCGCTATAACATAACAGGAAAAAACGAATATTTTAATAATAGTATAGGATTAATTTCTAATGTATTTAAAGATCAGGTAACGGTTCATCTGGTCGATGTAGAGGTAGATGATTCCGGAATTTTATATCCGGCCGCCATTATTTTGGAACCCGATTTTTTAATTGATGTATCCGCAGTCGCAGGATGTTATGATAGCTCGCATACAGATCCGTATATATATCTTTTAAAAAAATTCCTTCCTTTTCAATACAGCGAACCGCTGATGATGGGAAATATTGCCAACCATTTTTTGGATGAAATCGTAGGTGATCCCAACGTTAAATTTCCCGAAACATTTAAGAAAGCTTTCCGCCTGAATCCACTGGCGTTTTGCAATTTTGACGATCGGGCCATTCGTTCCATGAGCCAAAAATCCCAAAAACATTTTACGACGATAAAGGCCATGGTGCATTCCGAATTTTTAAGCCAGGGGATTCCGAGAGAGTCTTGTTTTTTAGAACCTTCGTTTTATTCACAGCAATATGGATTGCAGGGACGACTGGATGTTTTTTTCAAGGAAGAAGAAAAAGCCGCTATT
>JAHDCK010000466.1 GCA_020629915.1 Saprospiraceae bacterium | reverse complement strand
TATTTACCTCTCTTTGAAAAGAAAAGTTTTTGGGGTTTTCATAGTTTAAAGTTTCGGCGCGGCAGTTTACTGTTGCGCCGTTTTTTTAGGAATCCGCAATATCCTCCAGAGCCTTGCGAATTTGTTTTTGCTCCGCTTTGGTTTGTAAAACAACGGGCGGAGCAGCTCGCTCTGCACAATTTTCAACCGCACACCGCTGGCAGGTTTGATTGACTTCCCGAACGGGAATAGAAGTATCATTCAGGAATTTAATTTTTTCTTTTAATATATCATTAATATACAATCCAATAGTAACGCTCATATTGAGTTCTGGTTTTGGAGAAGCGGGCAGAGCGATAGAAATGCAAAGGTATTCATCCGCTGTTCCGATATATCTCGAACGTTGAATTTCTATAAGAGGGCTTTTTTGTTCGGAGGCAGCAGAAAGATTTTTTAAAGAAACCAGGCTGATCCATCTTCGGCAATAATGCTCGGACAAGTCATTGGCATGTGGATGATGGGAGCGGTTGAGGTGGAGTTCTTTATTCAAGGTATAAAAAGTAGTGCCGGGTTTATTTTTAAATCTCAAATAAAATAAATCTTCTATATTAAAAAGACGAGGCAGCAAATTTGTTAATCGGAAAAGGAAAATCTCTGGATTTGTATTATATTTTTTAATCAAATGTAAAAGATTTTCTGATTGCCATTTTTTTTGTTGAAAGAAATTCTGGAGGTCTGCTTCCATATCATTTTGTGGTAACAGCAATGCAACGGCAAAATAGGTGCTGCGGAAATGATCCAAAACTTCTCCGAAGGAAGTAACTCTGGAAGAAGCTTCAAGACGATTCTCCAATTCTAAAAAACGAATGCCGAGTTCCTTAGCCAGCACAAAATTTAGCTGACTGTTGTTTAGGGTATTATTTATATGTAAAATATTGTTTTTGACATCGAAGAAGGAATGAACGCCTTTTAGTCCGGGATACAAACTTAATTGTTTAGTATTAATATAACATTTATATTTGTCTTCCAGAATTTTCATGAGTTGTTCGGCACGAAGATTAGGCGCATGTTGTATTTTATATTTTTTTATAAATTTATCAACACTATTTTCAATCGTTTCAAAATAATTTCCGTGCATTTCCTGGTAGGAGCGAAGGGCAGAAAAATAGAAACCCTCTTCCTGCAATTCGTATTTGCGAGCAATGTCCACGAGTGTCTGAATAAATGCACCCACCTGAGCCGGAGCGTTTGCAATAATTTCCACGACCTTGGAAAACTCAATTCCAAATAAATTAAGGGGAAGTTCATTGAGGAAGTTGGAGCGCAGGAGATTGGAAAGGGGTTCAAGTTTATTCCCCAAATCGTCAGAAGTAATTTCCTCTGGTGTCACATCCAATGCGTTGGCCAGTGCTTCAATTTTATCTGTCTTTGGAAATTTTTTTCCCTTTTCTATTTCATTTAAATAAGAAACAGACATACCAGACATGTCAGAGAGATCCGAAAAATTTAGTCCTTTCTGTTGTCTCAATTGTTTGACCTTCAGGCCAAAAATGATTTTTTTATTTTGCGGAGGATGTGAATTGGATGCCAAAACGGAATTTCTTATTTACTGCAAACTTAATCATTTTTTATGAGGAAATTTTTAGTTTCTAATCCGGGAAAATCACGTACTTTTGAATCCTGAAAATTTTATCAATGCGAGAAATAATAAAAACAAAATACAAGGAGCGAGCCAATGGCTTCCGGCAGGAAGCAGAAGCACTACAAAAAAAATACGACCAGTTTTCCATTGTGCGACTGTTGACCTTTCTGGCAGGTGCCGGACTGGCTATCCTTCTTGTCAATTTGAATATGTGGTTGGGGATTGCCTGGGTTATTATTTTTCTGGTGGGGTTTGCCCGGTTCATTAAATGGCATCAAAATGTTAATTATTTAAAAAATTTTAATGAAAGCCTCGCTACAATCAATGAGAATGAAGTGCGTCACCTCGAAGGAGATTCCACCGTTTTTAAAAATGGGGCAGAGTTTACAGAAATGCTTCATCCTTATAGCTTAGACTTGGATATATTTGGAGATTATTCTTTCTTTCAATATATAAATAGAACGTCCACGACAATAGGAAGGCAATGCCTGGCCAATTATTTAAATCAGGGAGCCAACCACAAAGAAATCCTGCGCCGACAGGAAGCGATTACCGAGCTAAAAGATCAGGTAGAATGGCGACAGGAATTTCAGGCACATGGTCTTCAAATTGAAGATGCGCCCAAGCATGTGGAGAATTTAAAACAATGGCTCAATGATTCCTTTTTCGTATTAGAAAATACAAAATTAGTTTGGGTATTGCGATTGTTACCTTTTATTTCTGTTGTGGTTTTGGCATTGGGCATCGTGGTTTTTCCCTGGTATGTTACGGTGTTGTATTTTTTAATTCCCGTATATATTTTAAGAAAATATTTAGAGCAGGTCAACTTTACCTACCTGCGAACAACCCATGCAGAAAGAATGCTGGGCCGGTATGCCCGACTGTTAAAACACATCGAAGATCGCGAGTTTGAATCTGAAAAATTAAAATCCCTTCGCGCACTGTTTTTTATTCAAAATAAAAATGCCTCTGATCAAATTAAGCGTTTGTCTTATATTATAAGTCAGTTAAATGTCAGGAACAATGAGTTTTCTCTTATATTAAATTTGATGGGCTTATGGGATTTGCAATGGGTTTGGCGATTGGAAAAATGGAAGAGCGAGCAGAAGGATAATTTATTGCAATGGTTTCATGCTTTGCAGGAGTTTGAAACGCTGGCGAGTTTCGGTAATTTATATTACAATAATTCAAATTGGATTTTTCCTGATATTCAGGAAGAGAATTATCTGGAAGGAATCCAGTTGGGGCATCCCTTGTTGGCTCCGGAAGAAAGAGTTTGTAACGATCTTTCTTTGCCTACCGATGGGCATATCAAACTGGTGACGGGTTCCAACATGGCCGGAAAAAGTACTTTCCTGCGCACCGTCGGTATCAATATCGTTTTGGCCATGACGGGCGCCCCGGTCTGTGCTCAAAAATTCAGATTGCCCATGCTGAAAGTCTACACGAGTATGCGCACACAGGATGCACTTCACGAAAGCACTTCTTCTTTTTATGCAGAATTAAAACGTTTAAAATACATCATTGAAGCAGTGGAGAACGGCGAAAATATTTTTTTCCTGC
>JAHDCK010000028.1:17719-19702 GCA_020629915.1 Saprospiraceae bacterium | reverse complement strand
AATCCATTTGTGCAACCGGATCAGAAACCAGATAATTATCTAATATATCATTTTTATCATACCAAAAATAGTCCACTCCTCCGATCGCCTGAAGCTGGGCTGGTCTGCCCTTCAATACACAGGTGTCTTTTCCGGCAGAAGTATTGTTGGGGTAGAATGTAATATATATTTCGCTAGTATCAATAAAACATTCATTTGAAATTTCAACACTAAACCATTGCGGATTGACTGGTGTCGCTACAGGATTGGCCACGGTGTCGTTGGAAAGATAATCTCTTCCGGCTAACCACTGGTATTCTGCGCCACCCGAAGCATTTAGCATCACGGCACTTCCCGGACAAATACTATCCGAGGCTACGGTTATCATTCCGTTTACAGCTTCCGTAAATTGCAGTTCAATGGAATCTGTTACAGAACATCCATATTCAGAATTTATATTCAAAATATATAATCCACTTTCAGTAACGGACAACAAGGAAACTTCTGAACCGTCCTGCCAGGTATAACTATATCCCGGCGTTGGATTATCCTCCCCTATTTCCACCACTTCTCCAGTACAATAAGTTCCAGTTCCCCCTTCCCCCAATTCAAGATCGGGCAAAGGGTTTTCATTTATTGTAAAATCATTGGAAACGACACATCCAAAAATATTAAAAACCTGAATAGAATAATTTCCCGGAGCAGAAAAATATCGGCTCGAAAAAGTGCTTCCGTCATTCCATTCATAATTACAATCCGTGCAACTAACTCCTAACAACAGACTATCCCCTTCACAATAACTGGTATCTGAAATAATATCAAAATCAGGCAATTCATATATATTTATCAAAATAGAATCCCTGGAAACACACCCTTCCTCATTGGTTACATGGACAGTATAAACTCCTTCATTCATTACTGCTAAGATGGAATCGCCCCCTGCTTGAGTCAAGGAATCATTAATATAAAAATTATAATTTATTCCTTCATTTCCCGCATTCAGGACTAATGAATCTCCTGTGCAAAAAGCAGTATCCTGTCCCAATTCGACAACAGGAAAATGGGTGGTATCCTGAAGCAGAAAAGAAGTATCTGCATAACACATATTGCCATCTATTATTCTTAAATCATAAATACCAACACCTATTCCTTCGGCAATTGAATCTGGCAAAAATGGATCGTGCCCCCAGACAAAAGCATAAGGAGTGTTGGCCCCCTGAGGAGTTATCGTTATGCTTCCATTGTCTAAATCACAACTTGGATATTCTAAATTATAAAACAAATTGGAAGGAATTGTATATTTATTTAATTCAAAACTATCTTTCTTTTGACAACCTTCACTATTTGTTACTGTCACAACATAACTTCCTGAATCATATACATAAATAAAATCTTCATCTTGCCCATTACTCCATTGGTAGGAACATCCCTGGCATTGCAATTGGATTCCAAGTGAATCATATTCACAAATGGAAGTATCTGACAAGGATGAAAAAGAAGGCAACGGGTTAAAATTGATTTCAACAGAATCCGAAGTCAAACACCCGGCGGCATTCGTTACATTGACAGAATAAATTCCTGCGCTATCTGCCACAAGAAAATCATTTGCATTGGGGAGTAGTGTTCCGTTGAAAAACCATTCATAAATTACGCCTTCATTTCCGGCATAGAAATTTACAGATTCACCTAAACAGACAATGGTATCTCCTCCTAGTTCTACATTGGGATATCCTCCTTCATTAATTAACTGAACGGAATCGATGAAGGAGCAGTCATTTGAATCAGAAATAGTTATATAATAAATTCCGGCAGAAAGATTTTGAGCAAAGGAATCTCCTATAGATACATCATGAGACCAATTATATAAAAAAGGTAACAATCCATTTTCACCACTCACTACAATTTGTCCAGTAGATTCTCCACATTGAGGATTTATCAAGGTATCTATCTGAAAGGACAATAAGGAATCTTCCGGGACAGTCACTATGTATTCAAAAGTATCTA
>JAHDCK010000028.1:0-17619 GCA_020629915.1 Saprospiraceae bacterium | reverse complement strand
GAAAAAACTTCTACCATTACAATCGCCGTATCTGCCTGAAACCGATCATACACAATCAGTAAATTTGTATATAATCCTTCTTCATTAAAAAGAATAACGGGATTAGGATTGGTACTTGTCTGTCCATTTCCAAATTGCCATTGCAGGCTGTCTATTCCAACCTGGCTCGTTATACTTGAAGAAAATTCAACTTCCAATGGAATACAACCACTTGTATTTGTGCTTCCATTTCCCAGAGCCATCACTTCCAGTTCAGGGCAATTGGAAGCAGGCACAAAAAAACTAGTGTCCTGTTGACAGCCTTGTGAACTGGTGATGGTCACCTCATAAGTTCCTGAAGAAAGATTTTCTATATTAGATTCACTTGTATTATTACTCCATAAATATGAAAAAGAATTTTGTCCGTTGTTGACAAGCAAATCAATGAAGCCTGTTGCAGCTCCACAAGTATCTCCAGCAATGGAAGCCTCCATTTCAAAATAATTTGAAACGCCGCTTAATCCGGTAAGCAAACTGATACCGTTGATTTGAAAAGTGCTATCGGCAGAGGTGATAGGACTTTGCCCGTATTCAGGCGAAATATTTTCAATGGCGCATCCACCAGGTAAGCAAAAAACATATTTATAAATTTCTCCAACTGAAAATCCGGAAATGGGCCCGTCTGCTCCCCTTATTGTCAACACCGTATTTTCTCCTTCCCAGTTTACAAATCCTCCACATTTAAAGATACCACTACTATCATATACCACTTTTATAATTGTACCAAAAGGCAAAGTATCTCCATCCAAAGTAGGATTTAAATCAGCAGGCAATAATACAGAGGCGTTATTAAAAGAATTAATATTATCACATATATATTGTTGTCCTGCTGACTCATTTATCATCAATATTCCTCCCAAAGAAATCAAGAGGATAAATCTTCTTATCCGATTCATATTAGCGGATGATTACCAGTTTTTCAACTATTGTATTCCCGATGGTTTTCACCCTGCACCAGTAAGTTCCCTGCGCCAAATGAGCGACCGGAAGTTCCACCCGGCCTTTCGTCACGGCTTCAAAGGATTGCACACCCATTAATTTTCCTTCAATAGAAATTATTTCTATTTCACCATTTGTCGTATTGGTAAAATTAAAATCAAAAATAACCAGACTGCTAGCCGGATTGGGATACATATCAAACATTACATTTTCTATCTCTGTTACAGGTGTGCTTTCTCCTAAAATTTGCAATCCGGCTAGAACATGAATTGCATCTTTTTTAAAAACAGGTTCTTGTTGATCATTGAGGGTGATAATTGTTTCATAAGTCTTGTCCTCAGATGCTTTCCATATTTTAATCGTATATTTTTCATCAATATTTAAACCTTCAATAAAAGAAGTAGAAATTTCATCTCCCCAAATATTTAAAATTAAATTCTCTCCTTTATATTCAGCCGAACCTGCTATTTTTCCATCTGCGTCAAATACAGCGATTTCATCTCCGGGGTCTAAAATTTCTGAAACAACATCGTAAGGGATTAACAAACTTGCATCGTGACCCGAGTTAAAATAGGTCGGCTGAAAATGATTTAACGCATAGCTGGTTGAAACAAAATTTGGAGGTAATAATCCCGGCGTGTAATTTATCACTCCATCTGCACAAGGCAAAACGTAATACCCTTCCGTTGGTATCAAATAAAATGGATTGTTGTTTTGTCCGGCATAAATATATCCAAACGGGTTTTTTACATATTCCATCGGGCTACTTCCGGTCGGACACATAAATCCGCCCATTTCAGAAAGGACTGTTTTAGTAGAATCTTTCAAATAACTTATATAATGAATTCCTCTGTCTACTTCAATTACAATTGGCGTTTCAGGATCGGCTTTTACACCACAAATCTCAAAACTCGTAGCCGTCATCACCTGAATCCGATAACCTTCTCTAAAGTCCCAATCAAACGGCGTATTGAATCCAGGCACCCAGCTCACCAGTGGATCATCAGATTTTACAATAATAATTTCATTTATAATTTGCTGTAAAATATCTTCGATATTAACATTATCAGGGATAATATAACTTGAAATAATATTCATTCCAGGTTCCAAATGAATGGTCAAACAACGTTGCGTTTCCAGGCAATTGATTCCACTTGTTTTTAAGAAACTATATTGATCCGTTGCATCAGCATTAATAAAAACACCTCCAACATCAATCACTCCTCCTATTGGAATATAACTGGCATTCACTGTAAATTCTTCACCAGTTGCCGTTTTCCAAACCTTTACAATAAACGTCTCTCCATTGTCGAAGCCATTTTTTGCGTTGGGCGGTATCGCACTATTTCCATACACTGGAATTTGCAACGAACCTCCATTCCATTGTTCTGCATTGCTGCATAAGGTATCGCCATTGCTGGTCCGGAAGAAAATTCCAATCCAATCATCCAGTTCCAAAGGAACCCCTCCAATATTACTGCAAAGCCCGGACTGGGGATCGATTACAATCGTATGGGGTTCCGTACCCGGATGTTCTATCCAGGGAGCCTGATTACAATTATTATCATTTAAATATAAAGTATCCAAATACATGCAACCTTCTACATCCAGAATTTCAAATGGATAAATGCCCGTTGTCAGATTTTCAAAATGCCCATCCGTGTTTGTCACACCATCAAAAGTAAACTGGAAAGGAGCATTTCCGCCCTGTACTGTAAAGGTGACAGCAGCTAGTCCAAGATTACAACTATCGGGTTCAATTATCCAACTCGGATTTATATCTATGGAATCTGAAATCAAGGCAGGAATTTCAAAAATACAACCCAGGTCATCCTGAACAGAAACGGTATAAGATCCGGCAGATATATTTTGAAATATATTATTATTTGAAAATCCATTTCCAATATCATACTGGAAAGGTGCTTGTCCTCCATCAACAAATATTTCTATATAACCTGTCGCCTGTCCGCAAAGTGATCCTCCTGTCGCCACCGTTGCATTTAAATTATTTTCATTAGAAATAACAATATCTAAAGTATCGGAACAACCTAGGTCATCAGTCGCAATAATTTGATAATTTCCGGAAGACAAATTTTCAATTATACTTCCATTTACAATATTTCCATTATTTAAAACAGTAACCGCTCCCGTTCCACCGGAAACATCATATTCAATACTTCCGTTTGGTGTAGTACAATCCGCAGGACTCGAAGCCACTAGCGTCAACTCCACTTCAGGACTTTCTCCTATATTAAATTCCATTGTTGATTCACATCCGCTGGAGTCCGTAACAAACAGCAAATATGTATCCGGAGGCAAATTATATATATCTAATTCTGTTGCATTAAAATTTGTAAGCACCGCACTCCATTCCACCGAATAATTTCCGTTGGCCATGACATCTACCCCCGTAATACTTCCGTTATCTTCTCCGCAAGTAGCATCTTGTGTGCTGGTATTATCAAAATTAAAAAGGGGTCCATCCGTAGCAGGAACAAAAATGGGAATAGAAAGCACCGCACAGCCATTAATATTTGAAACATTCAAATAATAGTTACCCGCATTCAATCCTGCAACATCTAAAGTGTTGGCTACAAAATTTAGCTGATTATCCAGCCATTCATACGTATAACCAGATTGCCCATTTAGGGTGATACCACTAATAGCTCCGTTGGCTTGTCCACAGCTTTCCGCCGTAACCTGTAAATTATTATAGTTAAATTCTATCCCGTTTGAATTTTCTATAACAAAGGAACCACCGTCCTGCTGACACCCTAAATCATTATATATAATCAGAGAATATATCCCGGACAACATTCCAGTCAAATCTAAATTCGTGGAAACTATACTATCTAATTGATCGCGCCATTCGTAAGTCATTGCGCCTCCCCCCTGAACCGCAATTCCCATAATACTGCCATTGGGCTGATTACATTGACTACTGGCATTTATCATATTTGTAAAATCAACTTGTATTTCATCGGAAGCATTAATGGTAAACGGGCCGGCTTCCGTTGCACATCCCCCTGCATCCGTTACCGTTAAATTATAATCGCCACCGGAAATATTATATATGTTTACTGAGTTTGTTCCAACCGTTTGTCCTGTACCAACTTCCTCCCATCTGTAAGTGTAAGGCCCCATTCCTCCGGCCACATATAATCCGGTTATGCTGTTTAGAATTTGCTGGCAATTGTTTTCATTAATGACCATATCTGTTTCTACGATTTGAGGAGGCACAACTCCCTGAATTTCAAAAGATATGATTTTTTCACATCCTTCATCATCGATTACGGAAGCCAGATAAGTGCCTGTATTCAAGTTAGAATGTGAATCTCCGGTCAAAACAGTCCCGGAGACTAATTCCGTCACGGTATAACTATAAGGAGTCGTTCCTCCGCTTGCCTGAATAGAAACGCTTCCCACACTCCCATCACAACCTGCATTTGTAAGACTGGAAATATTTAAATCCAACTCCTGCAAACTATTTTGAATAGTAAAACTTTCTATAATAGAACAACCCATATTATCCTCCACCGTCACCTCATAAGCTCCCGGAATTAATCCGCTTGCATTGTTGCCATTGAGACCAGCATCATGCGACCAATGATAAGTAAAAGGAGTGGCTCCGGTGGCTACTACTTCTATTGCACCACCCTCGCCCGGACAGGAAGGTGGGAACTCATTCATTGCTATTACTTCCGGGGCAGGGGTTTCTCCCACCTCGATAAAGACAGTCTCAATACAATTGCCCCCTTGAAAATAATTTACAGTTGCGGAATAAAATCCAGGAGCTAAGTCACTCAATTCAGTCACATTCCCCACGCTCATTCCCGACCAGTTCACCTGGAAAGTATTCTGCCCCGTCCCTAAAACTGTCAGGGAAACACTTCCATTATTTTCACCACAGGTAGCTGGCAAAGCTGAAATTAATACTTCAAAATCCAAACAAGGATCGGTTTGAACCAAAGTAATATATTGACAAAATTCAGATTGATACCCGCAATCGTTTGAAGCCGTAAGGCAGACTTCATAAGTCCCGGGAGCAAAAAAGTCATACGTCGGATGCTCCTCAAAGGACTGTGCCCATCCTGCAAAATCCCAGGCGTATTGATTGGCATCCGTGCTTAAATTATTAAAAATTATATTCGTTCCATCCAACGTATAACTAAACTGGGCAACGGGTTCTGTTCCCGGTAAAGTTCCAATAGAGAAATCCCGCTCTGCGCTACACCCTGTTAAATTATCGGTTACAATCACAGAATAATCACCCGCGTACAATCCAAAAACGGAAGTGCCGCTACCACTAGCTCCAATCCAGGTCACTGAATAATTTCCGCTACCGCTGGTTATCGTTACAGCCGCCTGTCCATCAAAAGCGAAACAATAACTCTCCGGTTGAATATCCAAAATAAAATTGACAGGGTCTGGCTGATTGACCGTCCAGGAACCCGAAGCCACACAACCATTGGCATCCGTCACCCAGGCGGCATAGTTCCCGCCGGATAGATTAGAAAGACTCGTTCCCGATGCACCATTTGACCAGCTCACAGTGTAGGGTGCGGCGGCTCCCGTTACAGATAGAAAAATGGAACCATCCGCCTGGGCACAACTCGCATCTGATACATTGGCATTGAGTTGAATCGTGGGAGAAGCATCTGTAATGGTAAACTGCTGAGAAGCAACACAACCATTTGCATCCTGAACATTGGCCGTATAGATTCCGGCGACTAATCCGGAGACACTATTCCCCGTCGCCCCTGTACTCCAGGTGATGGTCTTTTGGCCCGTTCCGCCGGTGGCTGTGGCTGTTGCACTTCCGGTATTTGTCCCACAAAGCGTATTCGTTATGTTGCTTACATTGATAGAAAGCGGATTCGGATTATTCAAAGTAAAATTCGCAGTATTGGTACAACCTGCAGCATCCGTTACGGTACAACTATACGCTCCCGCCCCTAAATTATTTAGGGTAGTTCCGGCCATTCCGTTGTTCCAGATGACCTGGTAGGGCGTGCTCCCACCGGAAAGAGTGAGGGTGATGGAGCCAGAATTTTCACCTGCACATTCCGGGTGGGTGATATTCGATTGGATATTTAACGTATAATTATTATTTCCAACCACAACCTGATCCGTAGCGGTACATCCCTGCGCATCCTGAACGGTTACGGTGTACGTTCCACTTGAAAGTCCTGTTGCCGTTTGCGTATTTTGAACGGGATTAGAATCCCAGGTATAAGCATAAGGCGTTGTTCCGTTGGTAGCGGTAACGGTTGCGGAGCCATTATCCTGGTTACAGGTTTCGGGGGTAGAAGAAGTATTGGAGGTGGTTAGGTTGCAGGTTACCGTTTGATTGGGTGGACAAATATCCGCAGGTGTTAAACTAACATTACCCGGTGAGTAATAATTAAAATTACCAACATTTATTCCCGGGTTGGAAACAGACACCGTGATCGGCGTTCTAGTTACATTAAAATTTTGAGTATTTAAAGAAACTGAATTATCTGAACAGGCATTAGCTCCATTCCCTGCCACAATGGCCAATTGAAAATCATTATTTCTGAAACCACTATACAGTGCTGTACCATTGTTATGGTCAAAATGATCCACAATATAAATATCCGGTCCTTCTTTTGCCCAGTTGACATTTCCATTTTCATTTATTTCAAATATAAAATAATACCCATATACCACTACACCATCATTTGTGCTGTTTATCATGCCCAGGTTTCCCGCTGCATTTCCGGAAGAATGGGCATATTGTTTTTTCCATATAATACTTCCGCTATTATTTAGTTTAATGACAATATTATTATTCACACCGGAATTTCTATTATACCCTATTAGATAATAAGCACCATTTAACTCAACAACATCTTTTATATATAAATCATTTGCATTATCTAGTTTTATACTCCAGGTACTATTTCCATTATTATCAGATTTCATGATAATAGCATCCTGATCAGAACATGCGGAGCTACAATTGGGATCATACGTTAGAATACTAATCACCCCTCCACTAACTGCTTTCAGATTTCTTGAAGTTAAACCCAAAACCGCATCCCCGGTATTGTAGGTATATTCTTTATGCCAAACTCCTGAACCCGCAGAATTAATTTTTGAAACGCCCAGCTTACCAGAAGAGATATAAGGGATCATAAAATCTCCCGAAACCTCACAAAATCTTCCTCTATATATAATTGTATTCGATGGGTTGTTTAAAGTTTTCAACCAAACCAAATTGCCCGTACCGGAAACCCGAATCAAATTGACATTTTCATCTTCAGGTATATTTGTTGCCGCTTCCTGCTGTATACTCATAGAAACGATTGCCCCTCCGTCACTTGTCGCTAATATCCCAACAGGCACGTTACCCATAATTGGATTCTCATTAAGTTTTTTGGACCATATAACGGCTCCCTGTAAATCAAACTTTGTAATAAATGCCTGCTGCTGATTGTCCCCGGAATCAAACTTATATCCGACACCTATTATAAATCCATCAGAAGTATAAACGGCATGAAAATTATATTGAGCTGTTCCATTATAATCATACTCCCGATTAAACAAACTCGTATTGCTAATCCCCACGCCTACATTTACGACTATTGAATAATTGGTACTCCCACAAGAATTGGTAGCCGTCAAAGTCACGGTATAACTTCCGGCCGCACTATAGGTGTGGTTAGGATTTGTATTATTAGAATTATTCCCATCTCCAAAATTCCACTGGTAACTGGTCGCATTTTGAGTTGTATTTACAAAGGAAACACTCAGGTTATTAGAGGTATATCCAAAGGTAGTGGTGGGAAGCGGTTGCTGAGAACCCACCCAATACGTTTGAGAAACAGAGCATCCTCCTCCCAGGGAAGCGGTCAACTCGTAAAATCCAGTAGAGACATTATTTAAATTTATATTATTACCCACGACCGTATTCCCTTCATTTCTCCAGGTAAAACTTACACCGGAATTATTTATCTGTATTCCAGATACCCCACCATCTGCCCCTCCACACGAGGCATTGCTTACCGTTCCTCCTGTCAATTCCAGTCCGCAGTTATTGATACAAAACCCAAACTGATCTGTATCGCCGTTATCAAACCAAAAACGAATATGAACCTGACTTCCCGGGTTTAAACCACTCAATGACATAGAAGGCATTTGTCCGCCGCCATAAGTTTCACAGGCGATGGATTGAAGGTTATTACAATTGCCGGAAAAGGCCTGAATGTTTAAAGTCCCAAATCCAACTTGTTGAGTATTGACATTTATAATTCCATTGGAAGGAACAGTTACTTTGTACCAAACATCATTTATCGCACCAGTCCCACAAGATCCATTTACCCCGGATGGAGAAGCTCCGATATTTGAAGTTGTAAAAAAGGAACAATCAGAACTAACACTCCAGGTCTGTGCACTGCATGGATTATTATTGGCGGGGAAACCACCTGTTGGCAGGATAGAAAATACGTTATCACTAACATCTTGCAGAGTCGGATCGTCGTTACACGTAACCCGCACCAGTGCCGTACTACTGGAAACCGTAGTAGGAATAAACCAAAAGTATCCACCTCCATCCTGGGCAGTTGAAGAAATGAGACTCCATGTTATCCCATTATCCAGAGAATATTCTAGGGTAACAGAAGTACATCCCATTTGAACCCAACTAATGGGCTCTCCCTGGCCATTCAATATTACTTCTCCACCATTGGGGCTTGTAATTTCGGCAAAGCCAGTTGGACCACCAACATCATTAATTTCTATATCGAAAAATACATTATTATTTCCCTCATCTCCCTCTTGTTGCTGGTCGTAAAAATCTGCGGAGAAAAACAGGTAGTAATTTCCATTTGGAATAGGGCCAATTGTTTTGGAATAAGTTACTGTATGACATTGCCCCGGAGCTAAACCAATTGGTGTCGTTTCCTCCCAAATATGTTGTTCATAACCGTCATTTGTAACCAGATTATTATCAATATTTACTTCAGAGTAACTATTAAAATAAGTAGCACCGGTCCCTATATTGCAAACCTCATAGGATATATCCAAAACATCCCCTACCGCGTAAGCAGGTGCGGGAGTGCCCAAAACATTGATAATTAAATCCGGCTCATTATTGGCGCAGCCCAAAGTAGTAAATAAAACAGTGGACGTTCCGCCCTGGGTTCCATTACAATACGAAGTAACATGAACCGTATATTGCGTACAGGGATCTAATCCCGAATTATAATAAAAATCTGTACCTGACACCATGTTAGTAGAATTTGTTCCTGTTCCAATGATATAAACCTGGTACTCTGTTGCCCCCGGAACCGGGTCCCAGTGAAACTGTGCATCATTAGGCGTTATACCATCCACATATAAGTTTGCAGGTGCGGTACAGCCACCACCTCCGCCATTACTACAACCGGAGGTCTGAAAGCTGGACATGACGGGTACACTGGTTTGACCACCCGAACAAAGAGCTGTGATTCTAACTTCATAAGTCGTACATGCGCTCAGTCCAGTAAAAGTGTAAGGTGCCCCTGAGACAGACATCCCCGTCCAAAATACCGTTCCTTGTTCTCTGTATTCAATTTCAAATCCTGTAGCACTTGGATCATTATCCCAGTCAATTGTTCCGGATGTTCCGGTAACTGTTGTGGTAGAAACATTAGTTACTTCAGGGCAATTGGCATTGGATTGAACCAGCGTGACGGGGATTGGAATAATATTGTCCCCTTCGTTACTTTCAGGGGTATTGTCACCTACATCCACCACAAAGAAAACCGTATAATCTCCCGGCGACCAATTCGGAACGGTATAGTTCTGTGTGCCCGGAAAACTCCCACCGGCAGCAAGGCTTTGAGCATGATTATACTGAGTCAAAACATAATCGTCGGTAGATATTTGATCATCAACGGACAGAATAAGGGCAACTACATTGATGTCTCCTGCAATGTCACCTACATTAAGTACTTCATAATTTGACGTATATGAATTTCCTATAATTAAATTAAAATTGGGAGGTAAAAAACCATTGGTTCCACTCCCCCCTGTGAGTCCATCCGGATCTGAATTTCCGAAGGTTAAATTGGCGAGGCTACTTCCAACAGCACAATTTGCAAGGACGGTCACAATTCCACTTACGGCCTGAGTAGTTGGGGCAATTTGATTACCAGGCGAATTGAGTTGTGCTTCTCTATCATATATTTTAATTTGATATGACCCGGGTGGAATATCAACCGTCCAAAGAAATGATCCCGTAGTACTATTTCCCATATCAACAGTTCCTATATATCCGGAATTACCATTTAGATCTCTCCATTCAATTTCTACCTGTTGGATAGTTCCTCTTTCTTCAAAACTAATATTTAATTGAGAACCAACTTCCGCACAAATTCCTCCTAATGGATCCAAAATTAACTCATCGGGTACATCAAACTCAAAGCGCATCGCTAAATCTGAATTTGAAAGCCATGCTCCACTATCAAGAATACCATATTCATAAGAACCCAAATTATGGTATAATGCTCCATGAAAATGAGAATAAATTGTATAAGTAGTTCCACTACTATTTCCACAACAACCATTGCCACTATCTCCAATTTCGCCAATTAAAGTTCCTGCTTCAATGATTTGTCCTTTTGAAACATGCCTTGCAGAAAGATGGGAAAACCGCATAGCTTGATCCGGGAAATAGGTACTTTTCAAAATGACTTGTTCACCAAAAGAATGGCAAGTACAACTAGAAACATAGGAACCTGGGACTGGTGTCAAACCTGAAAAAATGACTTCTGCTTGAAAGGGAGCATAAATCTTCTCCCCTAAATCTGCAGTGCCCGGCAAATTCCAGTCCTGTGCATAAGAATCTGCATCTGTATGTGTTGCAGTATGTTGGTGACAGGTTACATTCCAACCATTGGTTCCACAAGGATGCGTGTGTGATTCTGTACATAAAATATTGGTAGAACAATCATTGCCCACATATTTTGAAGCTTCAAATGGCCAGTACAAATGTCGGATTGTTCCTGTGTAAACAGGTGGCGTATTGTCTAAAACAAAATCAAATCCGGCTCCATTACTCATTAAATTAAACTGGTAATTTGACGGGGTTACAGTAGTCCCGGAAGGTGGATCAATTCGAACCTCACCAGAAACATTCGCTGTAACATCTGTAAAGGTATAATTCCCATTGGCATCTGTATCTGCAAAAAGAACGGAACTGTTGACATATTCTAAAACGACCGTTTGGTTAGGTACGGGCGTACCTCCGACATAAGAGACATTACCTGAAATTGAATACGTTTGGCCCGTAAAACAATCGGAACAATTAAGAATATCTTCTCCCAAATTTGATTCACAAACCCCGTTAAAATTACAAACGGCCTGAACATGAACGGCAATTTGAACGGGGTCACTTTCACGATTAGGATTAAAGGGATCAACATCTTTTATATAATAAAAATAATTACCCGGAACTGTCATATCAATATTGGGTTGATAATCCAAATTCCAACTAGATAATAAATTTGTACAATTTGCATCTGAATACCAGTTTACACAGCCCGTTGAATTTGTTCGATTGATCCGAGTGGTATTCGGGGTATTGTTTACAGACAAAGTTGGAACAGGCGCGAAAACATTGGTATTGATTGTGTATTGACTCGGAATGGGTTCAGAAGGCTTGTAATCCAAAACGGCTTTACAACTTTTGTAAAGATCATTCATTTTTCGGCTTTGGAAAGGGGTAAATTCCCAGGTGTTGGGACAAAAATAATAAGACATGATGTTTTGCTGAAGCGCAGCTCGATCTGCAAGAGAGGGGCAGCAACCGGGTAAGAAACATTCTGAATTACAATTTCCATCATAATAATCTCCTTCATCCGCAGCCGTATCCTGAATTCGATCTCCGGTGGTGCAGGCATCACTCCCATTGCAATTCCCTACAGTCCAGTTGGGTTCAAACGTATGAAATAACCCAAAGATATGTCCTAGCTCATGGGCATAAATTTTCCAGTTGGTATTGAAAAAATCTCCTGCGATATAGACAGATTGTTCATAGGCACTATTGCCACCAACAACATCCACTTTCCCTGTTAAAGTACCCAGACTATTTGTTGGAACAAAAATATTAATGACACCGTCCTCATGGCAATGGCTGTAGGCATTACTTAAAAAATCATCCCCATCACTATAATTTGTTATATCCCACAAGGTATTATGCTGAACGACTTCAATACCATTATCGGGAATGGTAAAAAATTCTAATCCGGCATCTGCAAACTCCGCATTTTCCTGATCGACTGTATTTTGAATTTCAGCAGTACTTGTGGTTCCGCTCTCTACAAAAACAAATATTTTAAGTGGGATTCTAATTTTACCACAGATTTCTGCAACTACAGTGCTTTGCACATCACAACCCGTTCCATAACTGGTAGACACTTCGGCCAGACATTGGGAAGCGCTCTGAAAAAGATATTTTTGTTGAGTGTCCTTAAAACTACTTCCACAAGTAATACTTTGCCCCCTTAGTGAACCATTACTAAAAAGACAAGCCATTAATAAGATGACGAAATTCAAAAAAACAATGTGTCTCGTTTCCATAGCTAAGGGGTGACTAACAAAAGAAAAAGTTTCTCTATTCCGAGGTAAAAATACTTAGTTTCCCCTACAAGAAAAAATGGCCGTTCCTTTATCTTTTCTCAACAGTAAAGACGGAAGCCAGAAGAGAGAAAAAATTATTTCTTTTCCTGCTTTCTGTACCAGTCAATAAAAAGCTGTTAAAGCCGTAGCGCAGTGAAGGTTTTGACAAATGGTCTTTTATTCTATGTTTTGTCTGGACCGGGATTCACAGGATGAAAGGACTGCTATGATTATTACGACTCGAATATTTGTATATGTTTTTAATCTTGGTCACCCCTTAAGCATGATTTTAAGAAGTTTACTGCGTCCCCGATAAGATGTTGTTTTTTACGTTTGGGCTTTTTTTTAGGAAGACTTTGGTTGGGTATTAATAGATGGACATTGAGCCTTTTAAAAAGCAGAAAAAAACAAACTAATTTGTATCAAAATGCCGCTTAAAATTGCACCTTTTCGGTTACGAATTTAATTAAAATAAGATCGATACGTTTTTTTTCTTAACCAAAAAGCAATATACAAGGCAGGATACAGTAGGAAGGTAAATAAGAAATTGCTTCCTTTAAAAGTGATCTCGTCAATTATGAAAGAGCTATCTGCCGTGATTTTTTGAACGATATGTTTATGCTTCCAGTAGCGTAGTGGAAAGGGAAGTTTAACCCCTTCATCAACAAAGAAAGCCTCTTTTTCGTTTATCTCATCTTGTGTAATATCACTTATCCATTCTGTCTTTACAGGACTAAGAAAACGCAAATGCACGCGATCTCCCTTTTTAGAACCTGTAAATTTTAATATCTCTAATTTACCAATTGGTGGTTTTAGTGCTTCAAATAATTTTCGGTCAAACTGAAGGATAAGATCTTGATAATTACCGTTGACTTTAGTTACGATTTGGATTTTCATTCTTTAATTTTATCCTGAAGTTATAGAAAAAAAGATCTGAAAAATCTTTAAGACTTTTCAGATCTTTTCAATAAGTGTATTTTCTTTACCATTTGCTATGGAAGCAAAACCTGATCCACAACATGGACAACTCCATTCGCTCCTTGTGCATCGGTCAAAATAATATTAACGGATTGATTGCTACTTGTTTCTACTTTTGCACCATTGCTCAAGTCTATAGTTAACATTCCTCCCCCAAGTGGAGCTATTTGCTGATTATCCATTAATTGATCGGATTGAACATTAGCACTATTCACAACATGATAATTTAAAACAGCTTCTAAAGTTGCTGCTGGAATATCATCTAGAGAATCCCACTCTGCACTGCCATCTAGTAAGGCTTGGAAAGCATCATTAGTAGGCGCAAAAACAGTAAATGGACCTGCTCCGGACAAGACAGAAACGTAGTCAGTTGTTAAATCATCTCTAGTTAATGCGGCAACTAATGTTGAAAAAATTGGATTATTCAAAGCAAGATTAACTACTGAAGGTGGTAACATCACTTCATCTATGATATGAACAGTCCCATTGGAAGCTGCTACATCAGTTGTTACCGGACGAGCAGAACCATTAAACTTAACCCCACCAGTTACATCTACTTGCACCACAATCTGCTCATCATTTGGTCCTGTTGCAGAACTCGTTACATAGGAGTCAGTTAAGTCTGCTGCTTTTACATCTGCTGCTAGAACGTGAAATAGTAAAACATTAGTCAAGACAGTATTATCGATATCACTTAAGGAGTTCCAGTTTGGACTTGAATCTAAAAGGTTTTGAAATGCATTATTTGTTGGAGCAAAAACGGTGAAAGGACCATCTCCCTCCAGTGTCGAAACCAGGTTTGTTTGAGTTAAGGCATCTACTAAAATACTTAAATCATCAGTAGCCACTGCAGTTTCTACTATGTTCATGGGCATTTCTCCCTCATCTGGCATGTCATCTTCACTATCACAAGCAGTGAAGAAAAAGACATTAACCATAAGGAAACCATACATTAAGAATTTTAAACTTTTCATTGATTTAATTTTTTTTCTGTGATTAAATGAATGGTACTATAACGGCAGCGGATCAGTTTTGTTTAACAATTTTATAAAAAAAGTTAAACAAAAAATACTATTACAGTTTGCTTATAAAGCCCGATTTCCAAAATATGCTCCAGCACAACCCAACCCAAAAACGATAGGAGAAATTTTGCAACTTCTTAAAAAACTCCAGGCCCTATAATTTATATAAAAAATACTTATTTATCATTCCCCTTTCAAAAACACCCAATCCCACCCAATCGCCGCCAAAGTTTTTAGGTTGCCGGAGATTACAAGCAATCCACTACCCTATACATTAGTATAGGAAATCGGCCTTATCAGGTAAAAAATCATCTCTTGTGAAAACCGGGGATTTTTTGAGATCGCAGGAAATTTTTAGGTATCCTTGTATTAGACTTTATTAATCTTGAACACTTTTCTCTTTGTTTTACCTTAAATTGTGGAAAAATGTAAGTGTCATGCCTTTAACTGTTTATAAAAAATTTTTTGATTTATCCCAGGAAATGCTTTGCATAGCCAATACCGAAGGATTTTTTATCAAAATAAACTCGCAGTTTGAAAAGCTTTTAGGTTTTAAGGAATCAGAATTGTTAGAAAAACCCTTCCTGGATTTCATCCACCCGGATGACTTGGAAGCAACACAGGCCGAAATAGAAAAACTATCCCAAGGACATCCTACCATTAATTTTGTAACCCGTTTCCGAACCAGGGACGGCAGTTATAAATGGCTTAAGTGTAGTGCTACACCCGACTCAGCCACGGGGGAGCTTTACGCAATCGCCCACGATATTTCAGATGAAGTATATATGCGCACCCTTTTTGAAGAAAGTCAAAGCTCTGCCCGCATAGGCGGGTGGGATCTAGACTTGGCTACGGGTACAACTTTTTGGACAAAACAAATATACGAAATTTATGGCGTACCTGTAGGGGAAACTACTAATGTGGAAATCGGAATTTCCCAGTATCACCCCGAAGACCAGGATAAAATAACTAAGGCTGTCGAGGGCGCAATAGGAGGCGTACCCTTTGATAAAAAGCTGCGTTTTATTCGTAAAGATGGACAGGTTATATGGGTAAGGGCTAAAGGAAAACCAATTTATGAAGGTGAAAAAGTCATTTCTGTCAGAGGTATTTTTCAGGATATTGATTTGGAAGAACGCATGCGGATCAACCTGAAACAAAACCAGGAAATGTTAATGGATCTTATCCGGCATACCCCGGCTGCAGTGGCCATGTTTGATACCGATATGCGTTATTTAGCCCATAGCAACCGGTGGATCCTGGATTATAAAATAGAAAATCCAGACATCCTGGGCAAATCTCACTATGAAGTGTTTCCTGATATCCCGGATCGATGGAAAGCAGATCATCAAAGGGTTTTAGGAGGAGAAGTATATAAAAACCCGGAAGATAAATGGGAAAGAGAGGATAAAAGTGTTTTTTATATCCGCTATGAATTGCGTCCCTGGCGACACCAAAATCAGGAAATTGGTGGTCTTATAATGTTCACTGAAGTTATTACCCAACAAGTAGAAACCCGCTTGGAACTGGAGCAAAAAAATGAAATACTAAACACTGCTGTTATGCAGTTGCAACGCTCCAATCAGGAGCTGGAACAGTTTGCCTACATTGCTTCACACGATTTGCAGGAACCCTTACGAATGATTAGCAATTTTACGGGTTTATTAGAAAAAAAATATGTTAATCAGTTAGATGAAAAAGGTCAAAAGTTCGTTGAAATTATTCGGGACTCCTCTAATAGAATGCGTAATTTAATATCTAATTTATTAGAATATTCAAGAGTAGGAAAGAAGGAACATGAATTTGAATTCGTGGATTTAGAAAAAATAATTCAGCATAAATTGAAAGACCTTGAGCTATTCATAGCAGAACGCAACGTTATTATAGATATTCAAAAAATGCCTGATGCTATTTTTGGAGAGCCAAACCAACTGGGGATTGTTTTCTACAATTTGATGCATAACGCGATAAAGTTTAATGACTCCGAACAACCCAGAATAGCAATAAAGTGTAAAGAGTTTGACCCTTATTTTGAATTCGCTGTTTCTGATAACGGGATAGGAATAGCCCCTGAATTCCATGAGAAAGTATTCAAAGTTTTCCATCGATTACATACCAAATCAGAATACTCCGGCACAGGAATGGGCCTTTCTTTATGTAAAAAAATTATAGAGAGGCATGGGGGGCATATCTGGTTTGAGCCCAATAAAGAACAAGGGACGACTTTTCGATTTACCATTAAAAAATGATTTAGTAATAGATTTCCTCAGGGTTTTAAAAACAGCAACTGACCAAAATAAAAAATAAGGATATTCTACTCCAGAGTTGGCTGGAAACATTCTTCTTAAAAATTCCTCTCTAGAAACAGAAAGCGCAGAGTTAATATTTTATTTAAACATATTTACTTTCATCGCCCGTTGATGAACAAATGGAGTTTTTAAGGTGGTCATCTCATCTGGATCGTGCGTCTTCTACTCTCAATTTTACGGATTTGCCTTTTTGCTACTTCAAAAGTTTCAGTAATTGCCTTTTCAAACTTATCTGATATTTTAGTAGCAATAATAGTGTGCCGGGGAATACTTACTTCTAAAGCAACCTGATCCGTTTTCTCCCCGTTTTTTCGTGTTGCCTTTTTTAAAAACAGTTCAATTTTTATAATATTTAAGCCATAGCTCTTTAATTGATTTATTTCTTTTTCGACCAGGTGCTTTAGCTTGGGGGATGGTTTGAACAAAAACTGAATATTTTTTTTCATGATTATTAAAAATTTATTTTTAAAATATTAATAAATTCACCTATTAAACACACTGTGACCTAAGTTGTTTAGTATAGCCCTCGTTTGCTGTAAATATTTGGATTGACCAAGAAGTTGATTAACTTTTTGTGTACCCTAGTTTTATATCTAATCTGTGCTAAAACGGATCACTATCCTGAATGTTCAATACTGGAAAAAGTTTTGTATAGGCTTTTTAAATAAGAGCATTGTACATTACAATCATAAACACAAAAGTGAAAA
>JAHDCK010000465.1:633-3194 GCA_020629915.1 Saprospiraceae bacterium | reverse complement strand
GGAGGGAGTATAAGTCCCTGTTTTTCCAATTCCCCAATAATTGTTGATGGCTTGTATTTCTGAAACATTTCTTTGAATATATACTATATCAAAAACTTTTGCTCCCGTATTGTCCCGATCAAATCGGTTTGGCGCAGCAAATAATGGTACAGGTTGTGGTGTCCAGGTATCATTAAGTTGATTTATATCCAGTAAAATATCTGTCCCTCTTATCCCGGCCACATTATAGTCAACAATATTCCCGCAATCTATTTTTACTACTCCTTCAATGGCATCCCCCTGCATGTCTATACCAACATTACAATCTCTGATTTCTGCTCTTTGACTCATGAATACATTAGAACTAACCGCATATATTCCGATTTCACAGTTATCAATATATCCCCCTTTCATATTTATAATGTCGGCATTTATAAGGTGTGCGCCATAAAAGGGAATATCTTTGAAAAGGGCATTGTCAAGTGTAAGATTTGTTATATTACTTATAAATATGCCAGCAAACATATCAGAATTTCCTATTATACCTGTACCACGCATAATTAATTCATACAAATTTGAACCATCAATGGCGGTTCCTTTTACATTCGCCCAATTGACAATATTAAATAGGGGAGGGATAGGCGTATTCATATCATAAAGCTGGACGCCCCAGTCAAAATTGCGAATTTTTGTATATTGCATTTCCAGATGTGCTCCATCGGTCATGTTAAGTGGAGACTCAGCAAATACGGTAGTGGAAGGCCCCATTAAGGCGACGTGATCAAAAACTACTCTACTTCCCGTTTCAGCTATTATCTGGCTACCCTCGCCATACTCAATAGTACCATCAAAGACTTTTAAGGTGCCTCCTCCGATATTGACATCCAGACCTTCGTCAATGACTACTAAGCGGTTATTTTTATGAATCCCCTGCCATTTGATTTGGCTATTGTTTCCAAAAATGAACTCGTATCCCTCCGAAAACTGAATATATCCTTCGGTACCTGATTCTAATTCCATCGAGGCATTATCCGCTAACTCTAATGTACCTTTAAGCTGTATCTTCCCACCATCTGCGATAAAAATCTCTGCGCCATCTTCTACGATTAAACTACCACCTTCTTCTATGATAAGCTGGGAGTTAGCGTTGATCTCTAAGCGGCTGCCGGAGCGTAGGGTTAAAGTAGAACCTGTTGTAATATATAGATGACCCTTATTAGTTGCCTCTCCCAATTGGAGCAAGCCACCGTCAGCTACTTCTATACCGCTTCCGCAGCCATAAGTATGAACATCGAAGGTGCTGCCAGGTTTTGATTCTTCTTCATCCAAATATCCTGTCGCTCCCACTGCATTGACCTTTAAAATACCTCCGTCCTGTATGGTGACACCCGGCACTCGTTTTTTGATAAAACCAAAGTTATAAACAGAAGACAAATTCGCTTGAAGGGCATCTCTATTCGCTTCCATTTGTTCATCTATCCAGGTTCGCATTTCTTCGGTGAGTTCTACATGGTCGTTATCGACTTCTTCTGCAAATATGGCTGTAAATGGGGTGAGACCATTGTTTTCTGGTTTTTCAAAATCCACATCAAAAAACAAATTCTCAGTATCAATATCTAAGGCAGAGATGGTGGGGATGAAGGACATATTAGTCTGGTGGTTATTGACTATTGGCTCATCCTCTTTTATCTCCTCTATTACATCCAACATATCCAGTTCAATATCTTTCCGGTTACCGCCAGGAGCATTGTCATAGGGAGGGATAGGTTGATTTAGACTAATGGTGGTTTGTATATAATTGAGAGGAATGGTAAGATTAAGGGTGTTCACTTCGTAGTAAAAAACCTGAAAGGAACTTGATGTCGTTTGGAAACTTAAAACCGGCATTTTACCTCTGAAAACTACATTACTACATCCTTCATAAGTGGCTCCGTTTCCTGCCCAAATATGGGACTGGAAAGCCATTTCTAAAATGGAACCACCCCAAAGTTCGGCATTTAGGAGTTCTGCCCCATCAGGGTAGCCTTGACTGACTCCGTGTTTATTACCTGAGGCAATGGCTATATTATTGGTTTTTTGAGGATAACCAAGGTTTTGTAATTCATTTACAAATTGATTTCTGAGAATTTTATAATCCACATTTTCAAATAAAAAGGAGGCATTATCAAAATGATGATAGATATTTTCCCATGGCCATTGCACTTCTTCAAAATGGCATTGAACATTTATCAAACCATCCTGAAAGGCTCCGCCTAGGTTATTTATCATCAATTGTCTGGATGCTGGTCGATTGAGTAATTCCCAAACTTTGGTAGGCATCTGAGCACCACAAGTATTGAGTTGGAAGCTTTTTGAGAACCAGATAAAGCTTTGCAACCCCAAGGGCATACTGGCTCCCTGATGTGGGGAATCAAAGGAGATATAGGTTTTTGTGCAATGTGGTTTACCCTCCTGTTCCATTTTTGCCAAGGCATATTTTACGATTTGTCCCCCCATACTGGCTCCAATAATGGTAATACCTTCATCTGTTGCTTTGTCTGTATTGATTTTCTCAATGAGCTTTTCGACTAACAGCGCATTTT
>JAHDCK010000465.1:0-623 GCA_020629915.1 Saprospiraceae bacterium | reverse complement strand
CAGAAAAATAATATCGTACCCAAGACTTTCGTAGGTTTGAAATTGAGCGGGCCATTCAGCAAAAATTTCTCCATGAGCCTTTCTGCTGACTTCTTGTGCTCCGGTTACCATAATATCCCAGCCATTTGAGCCATATCGGATGATATTGGATTGGTATTGGTCATCTGGGGAGGAAGGAATATTTGGATCGGTCAATGCCACTTCCCCGGCATCTAATCCCTCAACAAAAATAACGGGGCGGCGCAATTCCTGTTGTATATTCCCATACTTAATATAGGCATTTGCATAGCCTTTTGTTGCAATTAAGTCCGGACTGCCTGGGAGATAGGCAGACGGTGCCGGTGGTTGAAATACCTCATCGGTTTCCAATTGCCATACTGCGTCTGGGGTTTCATATATCCCTGTGGTATTTTTGATTTCCAATTCCGCTCTGAAAACGATTTGATCAAAATCAGGGATATATCCTGGAAATGGAATAATGACATCATAGGCTGTAATATCCATCACTCCAGTGGAAGAATAGTTTCTCGTATAAGTACCTGGGGTTACATTTATTATCCCTGCACCATCTCCAAAATTACTGCTATTGATTTCCGGATCAATAATATGAAAAACGACCGTCT
>JAHDCK010000464.1 GCA_020629915.1 Saprospiraceae bacterium | reverse complement strand
TTTGTTCTAGGTATGTTTACAATTAAAAATAATATATTAAAAGGATGGGCATTAGTTAGTTTGCTTTTTATGTTTATGATCGCCTGGGGAAACAACCTCGCCTGGTTCAATTACTTCCTTGTAGATTACGTTCCTTACTTTAATAAATTCCGGGATACGAAAATGATTCTTGCCATCGGACACATAATTATTGTTCTTATAGGATTTTTAGGATTGCGTGAGTTTTTTAGAATGGGACCGGATAGCGAAAAAATGCGTTCCTTAATGATGGGTGCAGGTGTCTCCGGCGGAATTGTTCTACTTGGATTATTGATGGGGTTTGGGATGACACTCGAAGGACCTTATGATAGTCAATTGAATGCTTTCCCGGATTTATTGGATGCCCTAAGAGCGGATCGGGCGAGTTTATTGCAAGCAGATGCGCTTAGAAGTCTGGTTTTAATCCTCGCCTCAGCAGGAATTTTATGGGCTTATTTAAAATTTGATTTTAATAAATATATTGCATTGGCATTGGTGGGCTTACTCGCCGTAGCCGATTTATGGAATGTCGATCGCCGTTATGTCAACAGTGACGATTTTAAAAATAAATCCTCTGTAAAAGAAGAAGTCACAGCTCGCCCGGTAGACAAACAAATCATGGCCGATTCCGATCCGCACTTCCGCGTTTTGGATTTGACTTCTAATTTATTCAATAGTGCAATGCCCTCCTATTTCCACAAAAGTGTCGGAGGTTATCACGCAGCTAAATTATTAATATATCAGGAATTAATTGAGCGTTATTTAAGCAATCCCGGAAAAAATCCGCAGGTTTTAAATATGTTAAACACAAGATATATTATCAATCAAAATGCGAATGGCCAACCCGCCGCCTCCAGAAATCCGGATGCCCTCGGTGATGCCTGGTTCGTCAAAGAATACCAAATCGTGGATAATGCCAATGCGGAGATGGATGCTATCGGCCCCGGCTTCAATCCAAAGGACAAGGCAATCATACAAAAACGCTTTGCGGACAAACTTGGCGGTCTTCAAATCCAGAGTAGTGAACAGGCTACGGTCAAACTCAAGAATTACATCCCGGATCATTTGACTTATGAGTATAATGCGCCGAGTGATCAGTTGCTGGTTTTTTCTGAGGTGTATTACCCGGAGGAAAAAGGCTGGCATGTTTATATAGATGGCAAGCGTCAGGAAGGATTGATGAAAGCCAATTATGTTTTGCGAGCGATGAAGGTTCCTGCCGGACAGCATAAGCTGGAAATGAAATTTGAACCGGCTTCTTATTACACGGGCGGTATCATTGCTAAGATTAGCTCCATCTTATTGATGGCTTTGTTTGGCTATGGATTTTACCTGACCTTCTTCAAAGATCGGGCATTGGATAAACATATTGAGGAAATGGAAGCATTAGCTGCTGCGGGAGTTAAGACACAATCAGAACGCCCGAAGACAAAACCATCGCCCCGAAAAAATGAATCGGCGACGAAGCGACGAAAGAATAAACGGAAGTAAATTTTTGATATAATTAAAATTCTACTTAAGTAAGTAATCAATTTAAACCGACAAATAGAATGTGGATTTTGCTAAGCATTCTAGTCCGGGTTTCCGTCAGGCGTCTCGCCTGACAAGAAACACCGGGCCAGGAGGACAAAATAAATCCTCAAAATTTTTGTCGATTAAAATTGCTACTTGCTTAGAAACCTACACGACAATTTCACTTCCCGTTTTTTTGTAACTTAGTCGTATGAAAAAATACGCACTTCTTTTTAGTATTTATTTTATTATAATAAATTTTTTACAAGCCCAACCCGGAGCCGACCTCTTCGATCAAAATCAAATACATGAAATACATATACAACTTCAAAGCACATCTGATTGGAATTTTGTAGAACAAAACTATCAAACCTACCTCGATGGCGGCCCGAATAATTACACGCCTGTTCAAATTACCATAGACGGCGAAGCCCTTGGATTGGTTGGTTTGCGCATTCGGACAGTGGAGGAATTGAATGCAGACAGCTCCCGGCGTTATCCCTTCAAAATTGATTTCAATGAATTTGCCAGTGGGCAGAATTATCACGGACTGAAAAAACTCAATACGGAAACGGAGGAGATGTATCACCACTTTGTCGCTGCGGATATTTTTCGGGAGGCGGATTTGCCCGTGAGTCGGACTTCCTTTGCCGAAGTATTTATAGATGGAGAAAGTATAGGAATTTCTTTGTTATTAGAACAAATAGATAAGCCTTTTCTCTCCTGGAATTTCTCTAATAATAATGGAAATTTATATAAAACTAAAAAGAAATATGCGGATTTAAACTGGTTGGGGATGGCTCAGTCGCCCTACGAAAATTTTTACTCCCTGGAAACGAATGAAGGAGCTAATGATTATTCTTCTTTGATTGATTTTATTCAATTTATAGATGCAAGCGATCCGGTTACATTTGAAAACAATATAAATGATTACTTAGATATATCTTCTTTTCTCCTAATACAAGCTGTGGAGGTTTTGCTTGGGCTGGAAGATACCTATTACGATTTTGGTCATAACTTTTTTATGTATCACCATCCCGACGAGGATCGGTTTTACTGGATACCTTGGGATCACGACCGGTCTTTTGATAAAGGCTACGGTTCGTTTTTAGACATGGAACTGAGTTTCAACAACCTCCATCAGCGCACGGTTTTATTTTCTAAAATATTCAATAATTCTAATTTAAAAAATAAATATCTGAATAGCATTTGCTACTTGATTGAGGAAGATATTTTTAATACCACTCGCCTGAATAATCTCCTTTTGCAGGTTGATAATTTGCTTATCTCTAATGGTCAGATGATAGACGAGAGCCCGGATGAAATTATTCAGTTTGTAGCAGATAGAATTTTACAAGCAGAAAATGAATTGCAAACCATCGGGCATCTATGTCAGCCGCTCAATACAATTGAAAGCAAAAAAAACAATATACGAATATTCCCAAATCCAGCGAATGATTTTATTTTTTGGGAAGGCGCACCTGCTTCTGGTGTGTTGATAGATTTTACCGGAAAAACTGTTTTAAATTTTTATAATAAAAATAAAATTAATACTAAAAACTTACCCTCCGGACTTTACTTTTTGTCCATGCGAGATCAGAAAAAATATATTATAACTAAAAAAATAATTAAAGAATAATTATAAAGTTTAACAAACTTATTGGTTTTTATAAATGAACC
>JAHDCK010000027.1 GCA_020629915.1 Saprospiraceae bacterium | reverse complement strand
TCTTATTTTACCACTTTCCTTATACCAACTCTGGTTTATTAATTTCCTTTTTTTTAAAATCCAATAAGTTTGGCTTAAGCGCAATGTCATAGACATAAGCAAAAAAGGTGCAGCGCACCGACCCCATTTGTAGAAATATAGGGTAGTAAAAATTCCAAAGGGGCGTAGCCTCGTCCCCATATATTACGGGGGATTTTATGGGGACGAGGCTACGCCCCTTAAAATAATTTGTATAATTGATCTACAAATGGAACCGGGGCGCTACCCCTCAAAAACCCTTATGTCAATGATATTGCCCTAAAGGGGAAATCCTCCCCCAGTTAAAAGGTGAGCAGGGATTCCTCTTTAGGAAGGGGTGAGCAGAGGGAAAAATTTCTCGTTAAAACAAACAATTAGCCACTAACCAATCAAAACTAAAATTCTATTCTCGACAAATGATATTGTCAGAATTTTGATCAATTGGCGAGTAAAGTCGCCTATATTTTAAATTCAAACTAAAATTAAAATGGCCAGGACAAGATTGACCACATTTTCAAAATTGTTATTAGTTCTTCTAGCAGTTACATTACTGTTTTTTGCATTTCAATATTTTAGAACAGGAAGTTTTAATATATTTGATAATAATAATTCTAATAACAATAACAACAACGACTCAAACAATACGGAGACAAATGACAGCCGTTGGAACACTAACAAAAAGAAAGACGACAATACTATCCGTATTGGTGTTGTAACCTGGGGCGGATACGCTGCCGGGCAGTATTTCAATGAGGGGTTTCAGGCAAATACCAATTCCAGATTTTATAAAGATTACGGTTTCAAGGTAGAATTTGAAATCCTGGACGATTTTGTCGCTTCAAGAAAAGCCTTTGAAAACGATCAGGTAAATTTGCTTTGGGCGACTATTGATGCCTTTCCAACCGAAGCGGCACAGCTAAGAGGTGAACCCCAAATTGTATTCCAGGCCGACTGGTCAAGAGGCGGTGATGCCGTCGTTGTGCGCAGAGGCATAAACCGGGTATCTGATTTGAAAGGAAAGAAAATTGCCGTTGCAGAACTCACGCCTTCTCATACTTTCCTGCTTTGGTTGCTTAAGGCCGGAGATTTGACGGAGAAAGATGTAGAACTGGAAATTTTCAGCAATGCAATCGATGCAGCTCAGGCTTTCAAAAGTCGACAGGTAGATGCAGCAGTTGTTTGGAGTCCGGATGATGAGGCTTGTATTGATGCCGTTCCCGGTTCCCGTGTATTGGAAAACACCAAATCCGCTTCCCATATTATTGCTGATGTTTTCATGGCAAAAAAAGACTGGATTCGGGATAACAAAACCAAACTGGAACAACTCTATGAAGGCTGGATGAAAGGTGCTGCTGAGTTGAATGACTCTAACCCCGGCAAACGGGAAGTAGCCAGAAAAAAAGCCGCTAAAATTTTGGCAAATAATTTTGAAGGTTTTAGCGAGGCAGATACTTATGCAGCCATAGAAAATGTTCGCCTGTGTACGCATGGAGACAATATGAATTTCTTTGGATTAAATTCGGATTATAAAAATGTAACCGGGGAAAAATTATATACCGAAATGGCCAATGAATATAGAAAATTAGGTTATATAAAAGAAAATCCTCCAAGTTGGAGATTGATTGCCGAATCAGGCGTGGTGAGAAGTGCTAAACTTGGCGGTGGTGCTCATGCGGAAGAAGCCCAAAAGAAATTTATCAAAGTCACTAAAGATGAAGGAAAGAAAAAAGATGCTATCGCTACTAAGCGGTTGAGTATCGTTTTTGCCTCCGGTTCTTCTAAATTGGATGAAAATGCCAAGAATATTATCGACATCGGATTTGTGGATATTGCCAAGGCATTTTCTAATTCTATGATCCGTATCGAAGGAAACACAGACAATGTTGGTAACAAAGGAAGTAATATAAATCTTTCTGTCAAGCGTGCCAATGCCGTAGCGGACTATTTGGAAAAAACCCACGGGATGCCCAGGGATCGTTTTATCCTTATTGGTAATGGCCCCGATAAACCCGTTCCCGGATGCGAAAGCAATCAAAATGAAGCTTGTCGTTCCAAGAACAGAAGAACAGATTTTGAATTGGTCAAATAAATATATTTAAATAAAGTTTGTCATTTCGACGATAGGAGAAATCTTGTCTATAAAATAAAAATCTACTTCCAGGTAACCCTTGAAGTTTAATTCGGATGAGTTGTTCTTTGCTTTTAGACAAGATCTCTCACTTCGTTCGAGATGACAAAGTATTAACTGTTTCTGTTTAATTATAAAAAACCAACAACGCAGCATGTCCCTTTTAAAACTAGGCGGAAAACTTGATGGCACTCAAAAAATAATGCTGGAAATCGGAGGGGTTATTTTACTGTTGCTCTTTTGGTGGCTAATGGCAGAATTATTGTCAGACAGAAAACCTATATATGATTCTCCTATACCTGAAGACTTTTCTCTCGTAGGGGCCGACGAAGCTAAATCGCGTTTGCTGGATTCCCTAACAGTTTTGGATTCTATTGCCAGAAGCCAGGCTACCGAGTTTGAAAAAGTATATGCGGTGCTCCCTACCCCGCTTGCCACGCTTCTATCCTTCAAAGAACTCTACTATGAAGATAATGTGATTGAGAATACCCAAAAATCTATTTGGCTAAATTTCAGGGGGTACCTCCTGGCCATTTTGATCTCTATTCCTATTGGTTTTATTATTGGATTGGTTCCACTGTTTCGAGGATTATTTGCCCGCCAGGTGGATGCCGTTCGCTACCTCCCGCTAACAGCATTAACCGGGTTATTTATGGCTTGGTTTGGTATAAATGACACAATGAAAATCACCTTCCTTGCAGTGGGAATTATCGTATATTTAATTCCTGTAGTTGTTCAGCGGATTGATGAGGTAAAAGATGTATATACAAAAACGGTATTTACACTGGGAGCAACGAACTGGCAAACTATACGGTCTGTTTATTTGCCGAGCGTACTTTCCAGAGTATCGGATGACATTCGGGTTCTGACGGCCATTTCCTGGACGTATATCATCATTGCAGAATTACTCAATCAAGAAGGTGGAATTGGTTCTATGATTTATATCAAGGGACGGACGGGGCATCTCGATGCCGTATTTGCCTTATTGCTTATTATCATTGTTGTTGGATTTTTGCAGGATAGAATTTTTGCATATCTGGATAGAATATTTTTCCCTTTTAAATATTATAAACAAAACAGTCCGACAATCAAGCGAGGTGTGGAAACGGCGCGTTACGGAATTGTTGCTATCGGTCTTGGAATTCTTGTAGCAGCTTTCGTGCCAGGCACTGTAGCTCAGTTGGGCTTATTCATTGCATTGGCGGGTGTAGGATTTTGCTTGTATGGAGAATGGATGTTGTGGAAGGAAGGCCGTGTTGAGGATTAATTCTTATATTTTTTAATATAATTCAAATGACAATCTCAGAACAGGTTTCAAATTATATAAAAAAAGGTAAAATACGAAACGCGCTAAACCTTCTGGAAGAAAACACCTCAGACAAAGATCAATTAAGAAAAATTATATTATTAGAAAGTCAATTATATGAACTGGAAATGCAGGAGGATTTAGGTTTGGATGCTCCCATTCTAAAAGAAAAAACCCGTATAAAAATGGCCGTCCTCCGAATGGCTGACGAATTTGACGAAACGCCTTCTACTCCACAAAATGACAACAAAGCATTTGAAAACCTGCTGTTACATTTAGAAATGACCTATAATATGTTTGTTGCTCAAAACCGCATCCGCAATAAACTCGTCGCCATGCTTCGCAAACGAATACCAAACTTAGAATATAAGACTTTATATGATTTGTTATCAGATTACTTCCCGCAAATGACAGAAGAAGAAAAACGGGAACACAAAATCATTCGGGGTTATACCCAAAATGTCATCCGCGAACATAATTATAAAGCGCTGGAAATTATCATGGCAAATCCGACCATGAAGGACGCTTTGCCCAGGATTAAAGATTTGGAGTTTCACCTAACGATATGGAAAAGTAAATTTGAAAGCACTTTTATTCACGACGAATCAGTCGCTCTGGTTTATGTTGGTGTTGAGGAAAAAGTACGGTTCCCCATCGGGATAGAAGATGAAATCAGAACATTTTTAAAAGAAAAATAACTACACTCCACACTCTCTATACTTCAAAAAAACTACCTTGGAATAGAAAAATAAAAACAACTCCCTTTTCCGGGTTCAGATTCCAGCCAGATTTTACCTCCCAGTCTTCGGATAATTTTTTGGCAAACTGCCAATCCAATTCCGGTTCCTTCAAATTCTTCTGACGTATGTAATCTTTGAAAAATAGTAAATATTCGCTCTTGCTGCTCTTTTGGGATTCCAATACCATTATCCTGTATGGAAATAACGTGTGCATTGGATTCTAACTGATAGCCAATGAAAACTTGAGGTATTCGATCTTTTGGAGTAAACTTAATGGCATTACTGACCAGGTTTTGAAGTAGCTGAATAATTAATATTTTATTAGAATGAATAAACGGCAAGGGCCTGTAGGAAATTTCAGCTTGCTGTTCCTTTATTTGAATAGCCAGATTTTGTTGGATAGCTGCCAGGATTATCTCCAGGTCTAACGGTTCCATAATTGGTGTTTCGGCACCTACGCGGGCATATTCCATCAAATCATCGATCAATAAAGTGATGCGCTTCACTCCTCCATTGATAAACCCAAAAAACTCTCTGGCCTGATCATCTAATTTATCATAATATATTTTATTAATAAATGCAGAATAACTTCCTATCATGCGAATGGGTTGCTTCAGGTCATGGCCTACTGCATAGGTAAACTGTTTTAGCTCTTCATTAAATACCTTTAGTTTTTCATTCTGTTGTTCGATGAGTCGCGATTTATCAATAAGTAACTCCTTGTATTGAACCTCCTTTTGAAGAGAAAGTATAGCTTGTTCTTTTTCCTTAGTTTCATAGCGGATCTCAAAATCAAGCATTTGCCGATCCCGGATTTCCTTAGCCAGTTCCTTTTCTTTTTCATTATAAAGTTTGGAATAGATATAAGCTTTTTTATAATCTTCTTTTTGCTCGTAGATTCTGGCTAAGATTTCTAAAGATTCTACATGCGCAATTTTGTCATTATAAGTCAGGCATTTTTCTCGGGCTTCTTTAATAAATTTTTCTGCTTCGTCCAGGTCTCCTCTCTTTAGACACAACTCTCCTTGATTTATATAACTTAAATGAATACCATAACTCTCTTTTTCCTCAAAACATTTTTTTGCCTCCTCTTCAAAGTAGGCTGCCTTTTCAATATTGCCCTGCTTCAAATAAGAATTACTTACCTGTGTTAATATCCTTGGAACAATTTTACTATAATCCATGGATTTACTTAGATAATACGCTTGTAACAAGTGCTGATTACACTGCGCATAGTCTTCTATTTTTTTGTATATAACTCCCATGTTATATAAAATAGCCACTAATGTATAGTTAGTAATCACATGAGAGAAAGCTTTATTGACCTTGTCAAAATGACGCAGTGCCTCCTGGTCATTACACATATAATTATATAATGTTCCAATATTTATTAAGCATTTTGCTTCCAAAGCCTGATGCTGAATGGAACGTGCCATGTCAAGCCCTTTTGAAAAATGGTGGAGAGCTTTCCTGAAACTGCTTTTTCCAATATAATAGATTCCAATATTATTTTGTGCTACGGCTATATGATCTTTATGTAACTTTTCATCACAATGTTGTAATAAAGTTTCAGTAAGCTTAAAGAGTTCATCCAGGTTTCTGTGACGGGTATGAGCGATACTCAAAGTTTCTAATGACTTTCGCTCTACAATCGGTCTTCCTTTCCACTTTCGACAAAGCACCAAAGTTTCTTCCACGTACTTCTGACATTCCTCCAGACTGAAACGCTCTAACATCATTTCACCCTTTAACAACCGGGCTTCCAATATTAAATCTTTAAGATTTTCCTTTTCTATCTGCGGAATAACTTTAGATAAGATATTCTCTCCTTCTTTTGGTTTTAAATTTCTAAAACAGTTTTGTGCTAATAGTAATTGCGTTTTGTAAAATTGATAGTTTGAAAGATGTTTTGTCTCGATTAGTTTTTGAAGGTTTTCTGCATTTTTTTGTAAAATGGTAACATCACCACTAAATTCTGCCTGCTTCAAGTAAATCTCTCCTCTCAACAAAACAGCTCTGGCCGCTTCTGCTGAATCATCTTTTCCCTTTATTTGAACATCCAGAAGATCCACATAGCTATGAGCCTTGTGAAAATCACAACGCTCAATTTCTGTTTGAATTTGTTGTCTAAATCCAACCAGATCATTTCCTTCAAAATGTTTATTTGACTGGTTCATTTTTGGGATCTTTTTACTTAGCTGGACTTTAGCAAAATGCTAAAGTCCAGCTAAGGTGTTTTTTACCAAATTCCCAAGTCTCCATTTTTTTAAATGGTGAATTTGATAAAACCTGCAAAGAGTGGTTTGGATGAAATTTTAGCGAAGGGGGATAATAACTTAGAAAACTTTAGGATTATTTACATACTATACTTTAGCAAATTGCAATCCAATTTTTTAAAAGGAAAGAAAATTGAAGGAATTTTTTATAAAAATCGGTAAAATTGTCTCTTAAAGGGCTATTTTCTACCTTTTTTATTGTTTTTATAATCCATAAAAATGAATTCTCCCAAGCCTTGAAGGCTACTGTAAAATGCCTTGCCATTGTTGGCTTTTGTAAATTGGTCGACAAAACGAACTAAATACGGATCGCGGGCGATCATAAAGGTCGTAATAGGGATGCTCAGTTTTCGACATCGGTTAGCCAGACTCAATGTTCGGTTGATAATTTTTTTATCCAATCCAAAACTATTTTTATAATACCGTTTCCCGATTTTTAGGCAAGTCGGCTTGCCATCCGTAATCATAAAAATCTGTTTATTTGGATTCCGCCTCTTTTTCAGCATTTCCATGGCCAACTGCAAACCAGCAACTGTATTTGTATGGTAAGGACCAACCTGCAAATAAGGCAAATCTTTAATATCAATCCGCCACGCATCATTGCCAAAAACTAAAATATCCAGGGTATCTTTTGGGTAACGCGTTGTGATGAGTTCGGCCAGAGCCATCGCTACTTTCTTGGCTGGTGTAATCCGATCTTCTCCATACAAAATCATAGAATGAGAAATATCAATCATCAAAACGGTACTCATTTGACTTTGATAATAGGTTTCCCGGACAACCAGATCATCCTGGGTCAATCTGAACTCATCCAATCCATTATTGATTTGGGCATTTTTCAGGGACTCTGACATGGCAATATTATCAAGGGTGTCTCCAAAAACAAAGGGGCGCTGGTCGGAGGTAAATTCATCCCCTCTGCCTATTATTTTTGTATTGTGCTTGCCAGGTTTTGACTTTTTTAACTGGTCAAAGATGTCTTCCAAAGCTTTTTGGCGCAGGGCAATTTCCAACTTGGCAGTCGGCTGCATGCCACCGGTTCCCTGAGGTCCCTGATCCCTGAGGTAGCCTTTATCCCTAAGCTCCTGGATAAAATCGGCCATACCATAATCCTCATTTGTAATGTTGTATTCTTTATCCAGTTCAGTCAACCAGTTGAGGGCTTCTGCTACATCTCCAGATGTGTAAACAAGTAATTCTTTGAACAACTCAAACAGTTGATCAAAAACGGAACCGTTTTCTCCCGGGATATAATTAGAAAATTGCCAGCCTATCATTTACTTATTTTCTATAAAAAATGCCTCTTGAAATTCTACAAGAGGCATCAAATTAATCTATTTTTCAAACCCTATAAATAATTAACCTTTTTTATGGTATTTTTGTTTTTATATAATAAAAAAATTATTATGCTGCACGGCAACAATCCATTAACTTTTCATAATTTGGTCTGTCTGAAGAGGATTTATGTATAAAATGTTCTACAATTTTTCCATTTTGGATGAGAAACACACCAGGCATCTGAAAACCATCTCCTACCAGTTTGCCAATGCCATGTCCTTTGAGCACCCCCGCTTCAAAACCCCGAATCCAGGATTTTAAACCCAGTAATTGACGAAAACTACCTTTGATCAAACCAAACTGTTCATACAAGTGGCACTCCGGATCCGAAATGTGATCCACACCTTCCAAATTGTATCGGTTAAAGTAAGATTCTGCTTCTTCATTTTCAGCCATGTGAACGAAGACCATTTTCATCCCTGACCTTTCAATTTCTTCTCGTTTGGTAGAAAGTTCTGCTAGCGCTTCCCTGCAAAAAGTGCAACCAAAATGCCGAAGAAAAGTCATAAAGACAGCTTGATTTTTAGAAACAGTTCCTATTTTTTCGCCTTTATCAGTAATAAGCGTTTCCAGAAAATTGTAATTGATATGTTCCATACTTTGACGAATTTAAAATGAAACAACAAAAGGGACATTTGGTTGAAAAATAAACAAAAAAGGGCAGCAAATAAATTTACCACCCTGAATTTTATTTTAAGACCATGAAAAACATGCGCTAAAAAAAGCTTTGCTTCTCTATGCTACATTCATATTATTAAATACATCCATCACGGCTCTTACGTGTTCGGCAGAGGTATTCAACAAAGCCATTTCGTCTTCGTTTAAGTTCAATTCAAGGACTTGCTCAATTCCATTTTTCCCCAACTTTACCGGAACGCCCAGGAAAATATCATTCAATCCGTATTCTCCATCCAAGCGAACACAACAAGGGAAAATTCTTTTTTCATCCCTAACAATTGTAGCTACCATCTGGGCTGCTGCTGCTCCCGGAGCATACCAAGCTGAAGTTCCCATTAGTTTAACGAGTTCTCCCCCACCTTTTTTGGTTCGCTCAACGATGGCATTAAGTTTATCTTCATCAATCATATCTGTTACCGGGATACCGGCTACAGTAGTATACCTTGGAAGCGGAACCATGGTGTCACCATGCCCACCCATTAAAACGGCCTGCAAATCTTTTGGCGAAACGTTTAACTCAGTGGCTAGGAATGCCCGGTAGCGGGCCGTATCCAGAATACCTGCCATACCCATCACACGGGTTTTAGGTAACCCGGCAGCGTTAAAAGCTGCATAAGTCATTACATCCAGAGGATTGGAAACGACAATAATAATTGGGTTAGAGGAGTATTGCATAATAGATTTGGTAACCGAGGTAACGATTTTGGCATTAGTGGAAATTAAATCGTCCCGGCTCATGCCTGGCTTTCTGGGAATTCCGGCTGTAATAACGACGACATCAGAATTAGCAGTAAGCGCATAATCATCGGTTCCGGTCAGTTTGGTGCTGTAGTAATCAATTGGGGCTTGTTGCCAGCTATCCAATGCTTTTCCTTTTGCAAAATCGCCTTTGATATCTAACAATACAACTTCATTGACGACATCCTGATGGGCCAGGACATTGGCACAGGTGGCTCCTACATTACCTGCTCCAACTACGGTTACTTTACTCATTTTTTAATATATTTTAAATAAAAAAGTTTGAAAATAAGGAAAGCCTCCCAATTTGGGACACTTAAAATTTTCGGCAAAGGTACAATTTTTTGAGGCTTTGACAATAGTCTGGCAAGGGTTCTAATTTAAAATAGACAAAATGATGATTCGGAAGGGCAAAAACGTTTTACTGTCTGCAATCCTACGGATTTTTGGAATTGACGGAATTAAGACATTGAACTTATGAAAAATTTCCTAAATTTGTTGATGAAGGTTATTATTCCCTTCTACCCTGGCAACCAATAATACAATCATTTTTAACTGAAAATTTTACTTCTAACTTCTATGAAAAAGATATTCTACATTTTTCTGGCTCTAACATTTCCATTTGTCGGAATGGCTCAGGATTTAGCACCTTGTGGTACCGTTCAGACTGAAGAGGATCTAAAAGAATTACGTGCTTTTCAAAAAGCCTATTACAATGGCGAAATTGATTATGAAAGAGACAATGTCTTAAAGTATATTCCTGTAATGCTTCACCAAATTCGAAAAGCGAATGGTTCGGGTGGAATGTTATTTGGAGATTTGATCGACCGATTATGTTTGGCTAACGAGCAATATGCGGGTTCTAATTCAGATATCATGTTTACCTGGGATGGAATTCGGGTACATCAAAATGATGCCTGGTATGATTCTCATGACAATTTTATTTATAATCAAAAAGTTCCAAACAAAGTCAATGTCTTTGTTGCTAACCATGCTAATGGAGCTTGTGGTTTTTATACACCACCGGCAAATAACCAAACTTCTGATTACGTTTTTATAGCAAAGAGTTGTTTGCAAGACTGGAACATAACCCTCGCCCATGAGTTGGGTCACTTATTGGGTTTACCTCACAACTTCAGTGGTTGGGAAGGAACAGAATATAACTGCAATACCAGCGCACCTGTTTGGGCTGAAAAATTTGATGGTTCCAACTGCTCCACTGCTGGTGATGGCTTTTGCGATACACCTCCGGATTATATTTCTGACCGATGGGATTGTAACAGCAATGACCAAAGTAATTGTGTATTGAGAGATGCCAATGGAGATACTGGAAATGCACCGGGAACCTTTTATATGTGTTACTCCAATGATGATTGTTCTTCTACATCCGGAGGGTTCTCTAACGATCAGGTTGCTGCCATGCAAAATCATATTTCATCAATTCGTGGGAATATTTCTTTCACAAATCCAACTTGGTCTGATATAATGGATGATGCAACTGTTTTGCAAAGCCCAATCAATGAAGAGCAGTTGGAATACAATAACTGGATTCGTTTTGAGTTCGATCCCGTGCCTAATGCGACGCATTATTTGGTAGAAATTGCAACGACTCCCATTTTCAATATTGTACCGGATTACTTTTTGACAACAGAGACGGTTATTGATCATTATAAAAAATTACTGGACAACAAAACTTACTATTGGAGAGTACGCCCCATGAATCGTGGTAATTTCTGTACAAATTATACTTCACAAAATGGTTCTTTTGTAACTAGTGCGGTATCTGCGGTAACGGACGTAGCCGGATTACAGGCATTTAGCGTTTTCCCAAATCCTGCTCCTGAGAACAGCAATGTTCAGGTAAAAATCAGTTTGAAAGATGCTATCGATGTCCAGATTCAATTGTTGTCTATTGATGGAAAAGTCGTTCAAAATGAAAAGCGTTTCCTCAACGCCGGCCACAATGATATGATTTTGAATACAGATAATTTGGAATCAGGAATGTACTTCCTTTCTCTCCAAACAAAGGATGGTGTAACCACTGAAAAAATTATTATAGAATAAAATATACGAGAACCGGCCCTTTGAAAAGGGCTGCTTCTTACTTTTAGGACTTGCGCCTTTTGATATTAATAAATCTCAAATATTATCATGAAAATTTTCAACCTAATTTTTTGTCTGTTTATTTTAAGTTGTACGGTCTCCTTTGGTCAGTCGCAGGAATATGACAACTGGTGTGGTACAGTTCAAACTCCAGAAATGGATGCACAGTTGGATGACTTTGTAAAAGCATATTACATCAATAAGACATTTGAAAAAACGGCTAATACTACTCAATATCTTCCTCTAACCTATCACCTTGTAGGGGAAAATGATGGAGATGGCAGAATTTCCTACTCTGATGCTTTAGATGATTTATGTCAGCTCAACACACATTTTGAAAATTCTAATACCGATATAACGTTCTATCTGGCAAATTTTAATTTGATCAATAGCACACCCATTTATGGTGGCTCTGTCATTTTATTGCCAAATCTAAAAAACCCATTTACAATTAATTCATTTGTAATGGGAGCTTTGCCTGGACTTTGTGGTAGATACGATGGCGGACAAGGCAGAGATTATATTATATTAAATAAATTTTGTATGGGAACTGGTGCGACCACCTGGGCGCATGAAATGGGTCACTTGCTGACTTTGCCTCACCCCTTCTTTGGATGGGAAGGCAATACTTACTCCTGTGGCTCCACGGCTCCAAACTGGGCAGAAAAATACGATGGTTCTAATTGTACCACTGCCGGAGATCGCTTCTGTGATACCGGGCCGGATTACTTATCTGACCGTTGGAATTGTAATGGCAATTGTCAACATAAAGATGCAAACGGTGATACAGGCACACCTGACGGCACCTTGTTTATGTCCTATTCCAGTGATGCCTGCCAGGGACCGGATGGCTTTTCTGATGATCAAATTGCTGCCATGCACTACAATATTTCAACTGTCCGCTCAGGAATTGTGTCCACTACACAATCCTTTGGAGAAATCACACAAACTCCAGTATTGATTTCTCCTATAAATGGTCAGGTTACGGAATATCGGGACTGGTTTAAATTTGAATGGCAGGCGGTTCCAAATGCGACTCATTACATCGTAGAAGGAAGTATATTTAATAGTTTTAATAATACGGTCTTTAGTGAAATTGTAACGGATACTTACTTTGAGTACTTTGACCAAATGGCGATAAACCGGGACTTATTCTGGCGCGTGCGTCCTTACAACAAAGGATATTTTTGTACTGGTTATTCTAATGTAGGCGTTTTTGAAGCAGGAACTTTGGTAGCAGCTAATGAGATAAAAGAAGCTAGTGCTTTTGATGTTTTCCCTAATCCTGTTAGTAAAGGGAATACACTTTTTATTGAACTCACTGCTGATGAGGCCGTTCAGGGAGATGTACAGTTGGTAAATTTGTCCGGACAATTGGTTAGAGAATTGCGTGGTCAGAAAATGGCAAAAGGCAATAACCAATTTCAGTTAAATACAGCAGAACTTGAAAGCGGAATTTATTTTGTAAAAATTCAAACTGAGGAAGGACTGCTTACCAAAAAAGTTGTTATACAATAATTATTTATAAGTAACCGGCCACAATAAAATTTATAATACTATTGCGTCCAGTTACTTACAATAATTATTTATACAAAATCTAAAAATAAATAATTAAAATATTTCCCAGTGAACTTGTATTTACTGGGAAATATTTTTTTAAACCAAACATAATGAAAAATTTTATACTAATATTTTTCCTTTTTTCAACTGTTTTTCTTTCAGGACAGGAAAAACCAGACAGATGGTGTGGGACGGATTTTAATCAAAAAATGCAAAAACAACTGGATGATTTTGTTCGGGATTATTATAAAAATAATAATTACGAACGTGCAGCCGGTGTGATGAAATATATTCCGGTGACTCTGCATCTGGTGGCCAGGGATGATGGTGAAGGCCATTTGACCCAGGAAAAAGCGGTGCTGAATATGTGCGTATTAAATGAGCAGTTTGCCCAAGCCAATGCAGACCTTTATTTTTACATATATCAAATGCAAATAGTCCCCAATACTGCCATGAGCCTGGGAGATGCCGGAGATGTCGGACTTTACATGAATAATCAATCTTTGAATATATTTATTGTAAATGAATTGCCCGGACTTTGTGGCTACTACCAACCCGGTGGAGATTTCATATATTTAAATGATGCTTGCATGGGGGAAGATAACAGCACCTTTGCACATGAGATGGGACACATGCTTTCCCTTCCGCATACTTTCTTTGGATGGGAATATGAATATGAAGATTATGAATGTAACACTCAGGCTCCTGTTAATGTTGGCTGGAATGAAACAGAGCTGGTAGATGGTTCTAATTGCCTGGATGCCGGAGATAGATTTTGTGACACACCTCCGGATTTTTTAGCCTATCGGTGGAATTGTGATAATGACGGATTTAGCTCCAATTGTCCGCATATTGATGCCAACGGAACGCCATTCCTTGCAGATGGTCGTTTTATTATGTCTTATTCAGATGATAACTGTGCGCTGATGAATACCGGATTTTCACCGGATCAGGTGGCCGCCATGCACTACAATATTGATACTGAGAGAAGTAATCTCATCCTCTTCAACCCTACCTGGACGGAGATTTCGGATTCTATCCAACTCCTTTCCCCTATCAATGATGAGCAACTTGAATATAGAAATTGGGTTCGTTTTGAGTGGGCTCCAGTAGCCGGAGCAAACCGCTATCTCCTCCAGGCCAAACCCGGCGATCTTAATAATGTCAGCCATCACCTCGATACCATTGTAGAGGGAACTGTTTTTGAGGATAAACAAATTTTATTAAGAGATCGAATTTATAAGTGGCGGGTTCAGCCCCTAAACGAAGGTTTCTTTTGTGCCCCTTTCTCAGAATATGAAACATTTTTCACTAGTGATGTTATCGCAACGAATGAGATCAGTCACATCACTTCATTTAATATATTTCCAAACCCTATTTTAAAAGGAGAAAATATTTCCATCAGTTTAAATTCGGAACAGGAAGATAATGTTCAAATTCAAATTGTAGATGTTTCTGGCAGGATTTTAATAGAAAAAAATAATATTAGAATAAAACACGGAGAGAACAATCTTTCAATGGATCCTGATCCACTTTCCTCCGGTTTGTATTTTATAAAAATACAAAATAACAATAATCGTATTTTAACAGATAAAATATTTATTCAATAGCAAATTCATGTTATTGCAGAAAGTTTTATGTTTAAATAAAAAATCCTAAAACTATGAAAAAAATCATATTATTTTTCTTTACCTCCTTTATTTGGGTTTCTACCTTTGCCCAAACCCATTATTGTGGAACGCCTGCGGGAAAATCAAAATGGCTGAAAGAATACCAAAAAAATCCAGTGGTTTACGACCGGGCCAACGACTCTCTTCTTTGGGTTCCGATGACGATACATATCGTAGGAACGGATCAGGGAACTGGTTATTTTTCATATAGAAATTTATACGATGCCTTATGCACCTTAAATGATGATTTTCTGGAATCTAATATCCAGTTTTTTATAAAAGGAGATATAAACTTTATAGATACGAGTGCCTATTACAATCACGAAACGGTAATTGACGGAGCCTATATGATGTTTAAAAACAATGTTCCCAATACCCTGAATAATTATTTTGTCAACGACCCGGCAGGCAATTGTGGGTACAACCTTCCCTACGCCGGAATTGCAGTAAAAAAATCCTGTGCCAGCCCAACAGATCATACCTGGGCCCACGAGGTAGGTCATGCACTTTCACTTCCTCATCCTTTTTTGGGTTGGGAAGGGGGTGTAAGTTATGACGGAAGTATTCCGCATAGTTATAATAATCCGGCCCCGGAATGGGTAACTTATGATTATACGAATTTCAAAGATGTGTTGTACGAAGATACCCTTATTGTGGACACGGCCTGGGTAGAAAAAGTAGATGGATCGAATTGTCAAATAGCTGCAGATGGCTTTTGTGATACGCCTCCGGATTATCTGAATTATCGCTGGAACTGCGACAACAACAATATGAGTACGGTCGAACAAACCGATCCGACCGGAGCTAAATTTTTCTCAGATGGGAACAATGTCATGTCTTACTCTGTAGATGATTGTGTGCATTATTTTACGCCAGAACAAATGGCGGCTATGCGCACCAATTTAGAAACGGAAAAGGCGAATCTGCTACAAGGCAATCAGGATCCGGCTGATGTAGGAGAAATTACGGCTGTGCCCAATCTTACATTTCCTACAGCCGGAGAAATGACTCCGAAGCAAGGTTTCAACTTTCACTGGGACGAGGTAGATAATGCCTCTCATTATTTAGTTCAGGTAAGTGTTGTTAATACATTCTTAATTGTCGTATACGAAGCATTTACTGATCAGAACTTTTTACTTGTAGACAAGGATTTGCCGACAACAGATTTGTTCTGGCGGGTTCGGCCGCTCAATCGCTCTAATGGCTGTGTGGAAGTGGATAATTTTGAAACATTTACTGTAGATGGAGACTTAACTGGCACTAAGGACTTAAATAATATTGATTTTTATCAGATATTTCCTAATCCGGCTGCTTCTGGTCATACAATATATCTTGATATACAATCCAAAGTGACACAAGAGGTTTCTGCTCATTTTTACGACATTGCAGGAAGAGAGATTTTTAATATAAATAAAAATTTAACATCTGGTTACAATCAACTAGACTTCAATTTACCTGAATTATCTTCAGGCTTGTATAGTATGGTGCTCAAAACTCCGGAGGGAAATATTTATGAGAAAATACTAATAAATTAAAAATAACAAAAAAGGCCATATAAATAAGTTATATGGCCTTTTTGTTTTATCCAAATCGAAGATCCGTTTTCTAGGTCATAGCGGAAATTTCCTACCAAGCCTCTGACGCAAGGTCAGCACAGGCACAAAATAACAAACTATAGTATAACTAATCCCCGGCAAACCAGGTAAACTGAATATTTTTAAACAACTCATCTCCTACCATTAAATCTCCGGTCAATACAGGTTTATCGATCGTTTCTGTTTCTCTGAGTTTCCAATTCATTTTTCCGGTAAATTTTATATTACCCAATTTTTCATCTTTACCTGTGAAGTTTATTTTATCCGGACCTGCAAAATAGGAAACGGGCCCTACCCGGTAGGTTGTTTCATAGTATTCCTGCCCCAATTCATTTGTCAATAATTTACTTTTTGTATCATTAAAATTAAAATGTATCGGAGCAAAACTATTTGGATCTTTTTCAAATTTATCAAATTCCATATTTTCACCCATAAAAAAATGATATAATACAATAGAATTTATTTTAATAGGCTTTTCAGGAAAATAATACCCATAGAATTTTTTCTTTGACTCATGAAAAAAAGTTGAATTTTTTATTTTTTCATTCATCTCGACGTCTGTTTTACCTTCTTTTGATTTTTTTACAGCCAATTGCCTTTCTGGCGTTTTGGCGGTATCCGAGGTACAGGAAAAGAGAAAAAAACTCAGGCTAATAAAAATTAATAAATTCTTCATTTCGGAGGTATTTTGTTTCTTTGTAAATATTTTTCCAACAGGGTGCCTGGTCATACAAGTTAATTAAAAATTCGGGATTTTAAAAATGAAAACATCACATAAATTTTATCTAATATTAATAATACTCCAACTTAATGCCACTAAAATATGCAGCCAATCCAACTGCTCGTCAGAAACTTTTTGGACTATAAATGCAAATGAAGTACAGGAATGGAAACTGGCTTTTGGAGTTGTTTCCGGTGGAGAGGTTATCGCCCAAAGTGAAGGCACCACTTCTCTCGCCTGGTGTAGCAGTGATAGTACGGCCTACTTTTATGGTGAAAATCAAAACGATATTTTTCAATATAATCCCATGACTGAAACATGGGAACCAGCTTATACAGACCTTTTAGAATTGACCAATAATGGCTGTTACCAGAATCAGCATTTTGCACTTACGCCTCTTGGCACCCCGCATCTAACAGGGATAGTATATTTAAAAAATAGCAATATAACCTTGCTCGATGAACTAGTAGATACAGCAAAGTTTGTCGTATTTGATCTAGCAGTCGATGCCAATGGAATGGCCTGGGCCTTTGCCGGACCAGTTACGACCAATGAATCTGTTGCAGAACAACTCCGGCTTTATGATTCCACCGGTTTAGTGAAAACGTATTCCGGTGATATTCCAGCGGGGCATGTTTATGGCTGTGCTTTTATTAATAATATATTATATCTGGCAATTGGTCAGGGCAATTCCACTTACCCAAACTCCCTCCTGCCCATCCATCTGGATTTTACTAATTTGACTTTTGAAGCCGGGATACCTGTCCCTTTCCCTAATATGAATTTCTTCGATTTGGCAAGTTGTTACCCTGAATCTATAGAAGAACCTGTGCCAACACATTCTGTTTATTCTAATAAAAATATATTAATTGCTCCGAATCCTGTAAGGAATATAATCAGAATTGATACTAAAAATTTAAATTATTCTCAATTAAAAATAATTAATTCTATCGGGCAAATTATGTTTGCAAAAAATAAATATTCTAATATAATCGAACTTAATATTTCTACCTGGAGTGATGGGATTTATTTTATTCAAGTAGATGGAGGAAAAGGAATAAAATTTTTGAAACAATAAGAATCTATTGATTTTCTGTAAAAACTAATACAAACCCCACTTTTCCCTTAATTTCCTTATCTTTGTGACTTGAATATTTCTATTCCATCATATTTTTTTGTCGAGAATGAATTTGTGGGTCTAGAATTTAAAAATTGATAGAATGAAATTTAATGAATTAAAATTAGTTGAACCTGTCCTGAAATCTATACGGGATAAAGGTTACGACACCCCAACGCCCATTCAGAACAAAGCGATTCCTCAGATTTTGAAAAGAAAAGATGTCCTAGGCATCGCTCAAACCGGAACCGGGAAAACTGCCGCTTTTGCCATCCCTATTATCCAACTCATCCATCGGATTGATTCCTCCAAAAAGGGAAAATCTGTCCTGCGAGCTTTGATATTAACCCCCACCAGAGAGTTAGCCATTCAAATAGATCAAAACATAAAAGAATATAACAAATATACTAAATTAAAGCATGCTGTTATCTTTGGTGGAGTGAGACAAGGTTCCCAAGTAGCGGCCCTAAAAAAAGGAGTACAAATCCTGGTAGCTACACCAGGGCGACTATTGGACTTGATCGAGCAAGGTTATATAAAATTAAATGATATTAAAATTTTTGCCTTGGATGAAGCTGACCGGATGCTGGATATGGGTTTTATCCACGATATAAAAAAACTGGTAAAATTGCTTCCGGAAAAAAGACAAACCCTATTCTTTTCTGCCACCATGCCGACCAATATCGTCAAGCTTTCCTCCAGCATTTTAAATAATCCGGTTCGGGTAGAAATTGCCAGAAATTCCTCCCCTGCTGAAACTATAAAACAATATGTCTATTTTACCAACAGGGAAAAAAAGGTCGATCTCCTGGATTTTATTTTAAAAGATAAAGATAAAGGTCAAGCTATTATTTTCGTTCGGACTAAACACGGCGCAGACCGCCTCTGCCGAAAATTAAAAAAACGAAATTACAAAGTGGACTCTCTGCATGGCGATAAAAGCCAGCAACAAAGACAAAAAACTCTTATAAATTTTAAAGCTAAAAAAAGACAAATTCTAGTTGCTACAGATATTGCTTCCCGTGGAATTGATATTACTAAATTAAAATATGTTATCAATTTTGATATTCCCAATATCCCGGAAACCTATGTCCATCGAATTGGTCGCTCTGGAAGAGCCGGGGAAGAAGGCATTGCTATTTCAATATGTGAACCGGAAGAGAACAGCTTTTTTAAAGCTATTGAAAAACTCCTGAAAGTGCCGGTAGAACGTGTAAAAGATCATCCATTCCCCCAAACGGACAAACCGATGTCTGCTAAGGAAAAGAAAGAATGGAACAAGGAAAAACAAAGACGAAAACTGGAGTTTATAAAACAGCGGAAAAATCAAAAAAACAGGGGAAAGAAAAGGTAGGTATTTCAAACTTTAACATCCCAAATTTGTTTTATTCTGAAACACTGAATGATTTTTTCAGAACGAAAGATTGATAGAATCATTAAGAAAAACGGAACTAAACCAGAAGTAATATATTACAGTTCTCCAAAAGAATGGTTCATCTGGCTTTTGCTGATTGGGGTTTCTCTCCCCGGTTTATGGTATTTAATTGTTAATTTTTTACTGGAAGGATTTGGGTTGAAGGGATTTGCCATAATCTTTATATACTTCTCAATCGCATACGAAATTCTAACTTATATTAACAAGAGTATTGCCATTTCTAAAAACGAATTTTGGATCATTCGCTCCCATTTCTTATTTCCTAAAATTGAAAAAATCCCACTTCGCAATATCAAGAAAGTTGATATTATTACAAATCAATATTATTGGCCATTTCTTTTTATTGGAATTTTTCATACTCCTTTTATAAAAGTTTCAACAATAAATAATAAAAAAAAATATTATTGTTTATTCCTTGGCATTGAAGATTATGGTCAAATTTCTACAGATAAGTAACTGGACATAATAATGTTAAATTTAATTTGAAATGAGTTTTTGATTT
>JAHDCK010000463.1 GCA_020629915.1 Saprospiraceae bacterium | reverse complement strand
CATCTCTTCCAAAATAAAATTTGAAGGCTTTCTCTCAATCATGAAAATTTAAACACGCTCTAAAATAAATCAAATAATTATAAAGTATATATTTGTGTATATTGATATTGGCGGATATTGAGAACCAAAAGTATTTTAATTTTGTTTCTTTGGTTTTTATTGTTGTATCATTACTAAACATTATCAGGAGCCGCATTTTATGAAGGACAAATGGAAAGCGCATATTTAAAATTACAATTTGGACATAATCAATTTCTCTTGATACTTGATACTGTTTATTACACATTCGTTAATATTTTATGATAGAAATCCTCAGTCAATATCCTCTGGTTTTATTATTTACAGTAGCTTCTCTTGGCTACCTAATCGGAAGCATCAAAGTAAGAGGCTATTCATTAGGGACAGCAGCTATTCTTTTCACGGGATTAGCGATTGGTACAATTGATCCCGGATTTCAAATTCCTGAAATTGTCTTTTTACTTGGACTAACCATTTTTGTCTATTCTATTGGTTTAAGTTCTGGGCCGGCCTTTTTTGAGTCCTATAAAAAAAATGGATTTAGGGATTTTATTTTTGCCATTACTATGTTGAGTTTGTCCGGGTTAATGGCGATTTTTTTGTGGTGGCTATTCGGTTTTTCAGCTGCCACTATTACCGGGGTTTATACTGGAAGTACGACAAATACGGCTGCTCTTGCCGGAGTTTTAGATGTTATAAATAATAAATTTTCCAATGAGGAAGGGATGGCCCTGACCCAGGATGCGGTTATTGGGTACACCTATTCCTATCCAATGGGTGTATTGGGAGGGATGATCGCCATTATTCTGATGGAACGATTTTTTCGTATAAATTATAAAGAAGAAGCAGAACAAATTAAGGAGAGGTATCCTGTACAACAGCAATTTGTTCGGTTTTCAATTAAAGTGACTCAACCGACTGTGGAGGGAATAACCATCAGGGATTTACTGAAAGATAAGGATTGGAAAATTAGTATGGGTAGAATTTATAAAAAGGAGGAGGTTCACTTAATTGGTTACGATACTATTCTGGAACTTAATGATGTCCTTTATGCTTTAGGTACAACAACTGAACTACAAAAACTCAGCAGGGAAGTCGGGGAGGTGATTGAGCATCCTTTACAATTTGACAGAAGTGTTTTTGACAATCGCCGCATTTTTGTTTCTAACCCAAAAGTAGTGGGACGAAGTATTGCCAGTTTGAATCTCGAGGAAAAATTTGATGCAAATATTACCCGGATACGACGCGGAGATGTAGATATGATTGCAGATAAAGATATGGTTTTGGAAATGGGGGATCGAATCCGTTTCATTGCCCGACGGGCAGATATGAGAGAAATAAGCAAATTTTTTGGAGACTCTTATCAGGCCTCCAGCAAAATTGACTTATTTTCTTTTGGGTTGGGGATTGGTCTTGGTCTTATATTGGGAAGTTTTGAGATTCCGATTGGAGCGAGTAGCTTTAAACTAGGGTATGCCGGAGGGCCGCTCATTGTTGGACTTGTTTTAGGGTTCTTAAAAAGAACAGGGCCAATTATCTGGACACTTCCCTATAGTGCCAATGTTACGCTTCAACAAGTGGGATTGATTTTACTGTTATCCGCAATCGGGGTACGCTCTGGAAATGCTTTTATAGAAAGTTTTTCTATGCAAGGGCTCTGGATATTTTTTGCCAGTGCCGTTATCAGTTTGGTGACTGCTTTATCCACCTTATGGTTTGGATATAAAATTATTAAAATTCCTTTTGGGATTTTGATGGGAATGGTTTCTAATCAACCTGCTATTTTAGACTTTGCTTTAGGTCAGACAAAAAATAAAATTCCGGAATATGGCTTTGTTATGATTTTTCCTATAGCCTTAATTGCTAAAATTATCATCGCTCAAATCTTATTTTTGGTATTGTATTAATATAATAAACATAATTAAACTTTTGGTAAATTTATTTGTCCAAGAAGAAGGTAAAAGAATAAAATCATGAAGAAAATTTATATTTTTATTTGTATAATATTATTGATGGCTTGTGAAAAGGAGGAACCCAATACGCCAGGTAATGGAATACCATCCGTTTATACGGATTCTACTTATGTTGTAAAAGTAGAAAAAGGAATAGAATATGCTCAGGGTCTCGTTCATTCAAATTGGAATTCTGATACGTATTCGACTAAATCATTGACACTCGATATTTATGAGCCAGACGATGCTACTTCTGAAAACAGACCGGCCATTGTAATTTTTCATGGTGGCGGATTTTATGGAGGTAACAGCGAGAAAGAAACTAATATTGAAATGGCCAATCATTTCGCTTCCAGAGGATGGGTTGCCATTTGCATCAATTACAGGTTACATGAAGAGAATGGAACCGTACCTCAGGATTGGATTGATTATATGAATGTACTTGGAATAAATGTTTTAAGAATATACCCAGCCACCAGAGATGCTAAAGCATCCATCAGATGGTTATATGCCAATGCCGAAAAATATAAAGTCAATACAAATTTCATAACGGTCGGTGGTGGATCAGCGGGTTGCAATATCAGCTTATCATTGGGAATAACAGAACCGGAAGATTTTACCCATGAATTAACATTGGAAGAAGACCCAACATTGGCTACTACACATTTAAACCAACCCTCCAAAGTTCATACAATCATTGATTTTTGGGGCGGTTTAACGGGTGTGGATCTTACCAATGCCATTTATGAAGTGGATCGCTATGATAGTAATGACCCGCCAGTGCTAATTGTTCATGGAACAGAGGACCCAACCGTAAGCGTGGATCAAGCTTATAAAATATCAGAAACTTATGACAGCTTGGGGATTTATAATGAATTGTATTTACTGGAAGGGCGGGGACATGGCCCCTGGGATGCCACCATTAATGGCGTAGGTATCATTGAGTATGCCTCTGAGTTTGTAATTAATCAACAAAATTTAAATATCTTGGATTAGTCCCTTACAATGCCGATCCTTAATAAAGATGAAAGATTCGCTTGAGAAATATATTAAATTAAAATTGGACAATACCTCTGAAAAAGAGATACAGGAAATACTTGATATTTTTAAGGAAACACATTTGGAAAAAAAGTTGCCTTAAAAGAGCCATTGATTATTATTCCTTTTGGCTAAAAAGAGGACTGCTATCTCAATATCGTTGGCGACCACCTGGGGCAGGGGTATCATCAATATCAGTATGCAAGTGAGTTTTATCCGGA
>JAHDCK010000026.1 GCA_020629915.1 Saprospiraceae bacterium | reverse complement strand
TATCATTGGCAGAGAGTTTTACATTCATTCTCTTATCAAAGAATTTCTTTTGTAATCCAAGATTCAAACTCCAATTCGGCTCGTATAAAAAGACGCCTCCCCAAACACCCGGCCCGGAATAATAACCGGAGACCTCCCCGGTAAATCCTTTGGGAAGGGTAAAGGTATGCTGAGAGAAAATACTATATGACCAAGCCTGCACATCTACGACGGCTCCTTCTCCATAATCCGCCTGATTATTGATAAAAGAACCTGATATATTAAAAAAAGCATTCCACCAGGGCTTGAATGCAAAAGGTAAGGAAGCATTGGCGGCATAAACATCCTGTGTGGCCAGATTATCCCAGGAGATAAAACTCGCTCTTGGGTCAGAATCATCCGGGCCAATTAAGCGGGTGATTTGATCCAGTGTTTGACTATATGAAATTTTAAAATTATAACGGAAAGCAAAAGTATATCCCAACTCCACATTATTGACTTTCTCCGGATTGAGGAAGGCATTTCCTCTGGAAAACGACAATTCGCTCAATTGCTCCTTGAAGGGATTCAAGACATTGTAGTCTGGGCGATTGATGCGGCGACCATAGTTCAACGCAATGGTGTGCATTGGATTTTTAGAATAGGTAAACCGGATGGAAGGAAACCAGTCCAGATAATTTAAGTCAATGGGTTCTTCCTGTAATTCAGGTAAAAAAGCGGTCAAATCTCCCCTTGAATCCGTTTGCTCTGCCCGAAGACCGGCAGACATTTTCAGGGTGCGAGTGAGCGAACGCGCGTAGTTTATATATGCGGCATATACTTTTTCATCATAGACAAACTGGTTGGAACGGGAATCATCGAGAACGGGATCTTCATTTGGAATGTCATAAAACAAGAAAGTGTTATCCGTTACGACATTAGAAAATTTAGTTCCTACGCCGATAGTTCCGCCCAGAGCTTCCATCTCGTAATCGGCTTTGGCTGTGTAAATTTTTATGTCAACCGGCGTGTCATATTCGGTATTCACTACGGAAAAAATGTTCATTCTGTCCGGTGAGTAATACGTATTGGGCTGAAAGGTATGCCCAACATTATTGTACTGTCCATAATCCAGATCGATATTCAGGGAAGTATTTTTTTTATTAAAAACATAATTTAAATTATAAGTATTATTCCTGTTTTCTCGTTCTCCCAGGTTATTTGCAATGAGAATACTGTCAATTTGAGTCGGATTAACGGCACTGGCTATGTCAATATTGTTGTCACCTCTGCTCTCCCGATCAAATCCGGCTCCGTTGATTAAAAATCCGATGGTATTATTTTTATTGATAAAATAATCCGCACCAAATTTAAAATTCAATCCCTTATAACTATTTTCTGTATAATTAATTTCCTGCATGGCAATGCCATTTTGAGTGCTGGTAAAATGCATCTCGTGAAATCGCGTTCCCATGTTTCCTCCGGCTCCGGCATAGACATTGAATTTTTTTGTTCGGTGATTTCCGCTGATATTTAAATTTTCAGTAAAAAACCGCCCCTTGCTGATAGAGCCAGAAACGGTTCCGTTTGTCCCCGTATTTTTATCCTTCTTCAATCGAATATCAATGATCCCGGCATTGCCTTCTGCGTCGTATTTAGCTCCGGGATTGGAGATGATGTCAATGCGGTTGATTTGCTCAGCCGTGAGGTTTTCGAGATAGGCGGTTAGTTCGTCACCTCCCAGCGGAAGTTGTTTTCCATCCACGTAAATCTGTACTCCCGTTCTACCCAAAACCGTAATATTATCATTGTTATCCACCACGACACCTGGAGCTTTTTTCAATAATCCCAATGCGTTATCTCCGGCACTATTGATCGTTCCCTCCACGTTAAAACTTGTTTTGTCGGGCTTGACTTCGACCAATGCCCGCTTGGAAGTAACCGTAGCCGTTTCCAATTCCACACTATTGTCCTGCATAGAAATATCACCGAGAGCAACATCCGCATTTGTGATTTCAACGGGAATATTTTTGTCTTTTAATCCAATATAACTCACAGCGATGAAGTAGGATTTTGCATCCAGGTTGCGAAACTGAAAAGCCCCGTTTACATCAGACATCTCTACCTTTATCATCGCACTATCGGCTGCATTGTGCAATAAAACATTGGCAAATGCCACGGCCGTATTATCTGGAGCCAAAAGTTTACCGGTGATGGTGAATTGCGCATTTGACTGAATAAAGGAGAAAAGAAAAAAAAGAGGTAAAATATATTTCATAATTCAATGTTTTAAGTCGAGGAAGTGCAAAAAAGTTCTCAAAGTTAGTAAAGGAAAATTACTAGTTGATAAAAAAAGACGAGGGTGTGAATTTCTGCTATAAAAAATCCCTTTCTGCAATAACAGAAAGGGATTAAATAAGTTTGAATTATATATAACTTAACGAGCAAATGAAGTCGCCCTTTTTTCTCGTATAACGGTTACTTTTATCTGGCCGGGATACTGCATTTCATCCTGTATTTTGGTAGAAATTTTAAAAGAAAGATTTTCAGCTTCCTGATCGGTTACTTTTTCACTTTCTACAATTACCCGCAGTTCGCGACCCGCCTGCATCGCGTATGCTTTTTGAACACCATCATGAGACAGAGCCAATTCTTCCAGCTCATTGATGCGCTGCAGGTAGCTCTCCAAAATTTCCCGGCGTGCCCCTGGACGTGCGCCTGAGATCGCATCTCCTGCCTGAACAATTGGAGCGATGATATAGCTCATTTCCACTTCGTCGTGGTGCGCACCAACAGCATTACAGATTGGGGCTTTTTCTCCATACTTTTCGCAGAGCTTCATGCCCAAAATAGCGTGAGATAACTCAGTCTGCTCCTCGGCAACCTTTCCAATATCGTGTAACAACCCGGCTCGTTTGGCCAAGCGTGCCTGCTTGGGTGAAAGTCCCAGTTCAGCCGCCATGATGGCGCAGAGGTGTGCGGTTTCGATAGAGTGTTTTAATAAATTTTGTCCGTAAGAAGAACGGAAACGCATTCTACCCACCATGCGAACGAGTGCCGGATTCAACCCATGAATATCGAGGTCGATAACGGCTCGTTCTCCGATTTCCATGATTTGTTCTTCCAACTGCTTGCGGGTTTTTTCTACCACTTCCTCGATACGTGCCGGGTGAATACGACCGTCGGCTACGAGTCTTTGCAAGGACAACCGACAAACCTCCCGGCGAATGGGATCGAAACTGGAAATAACAATTGCTTCCGGGGTGTCATCTACTACAATTTCTGCTCCGGTAGCAGCTTCAAGTGCCCGGATATTTCGTCCTTCCCGACCGATGATTTGACCTTTGAGATCGTCCGAATCGAGATTGAAAACGGATACGGTGTTTTCAATGGTGTATTCCGCGCACATTCTTTGAATGCTCTGGATAACGATCTTTTTAGCTTCCTTGTTGGCCGTTAGTTTAGCTTGCTCGACCGCATCTTTGACAATGGCGAGGGATTCTGTTTCTGCTTTATCCTTCACGGCTTTTAGCAATTCTTCCTTGGCTTCCTGCTGGCTGAGTTTGGAAATTTTTTCCAGGGCATTGATGCGTTCTTCGTTTGCTTTTTCGAGGGCATCTTTTTTCTTAGCGACGATATCTAACTGGCGATTCAGGTTTTGTTTTATACTAACAATTTCCTGCTCCTGAGATTCGATATCCGAAACGCGCTTGCCGATAGCCTTCTCCTCTTGCTTAACTTTATTTACACGGTCAGCGATGTCTTTTTCCTTGAGTTTGATGTCGTTGTTGATGTCCTTGACGCTAATTTCGAGTTCTTTGAGTTCCAGTCTTTTCTTGGAAACAGAACTTTCAAAATCGGCTTTTAGTTTGATGTACTTTTCCTTGGCTTCCAGGATTTTTTTGTTTTTGATGCTTTCATTTTTCTGTTCCGCACTTTTTACTTTTTGCCGGGCTTCATTTTCTGCATCTTTGATAATTCGCTTGGAGGTTTCTCTGGCTTTTATGATGGCCTCATCCGCTTTTTTATCCACTTCTGCCAATCGTGCCTGTGCTTCTTTGCCGGAAGCATTGCTTTTCCAAAATCCAAATGCAATCCCTAACGCACCGATAACTATCCCGATGATTGATATTGGGTCCATGTTTTATATATATTTAAAAAATTAAAAAATGAAGAGTTTCAGGTATTCTACCTAAATAAACTTCGTACCAAAACGGCCAAGCAAGAAAATGGAAAACAGAAAGGAAATCGGTTATTGGTAGATGGAATTGTCTAAAAGAGCGTTGAGGACATCCAGTTTTTTAGAAATGTCCGAATCGACCTTGTTTTGGTGTTCTTTGTGGAGATCCACTGCATAGGTGAGGATCGTCATGCACAAATAATCCATTTTGTCTTTATGAGCATAGGTTCTCTGCAATTGATTGATTTTGCCATTAATGTCCTTGACGATTTGCCGGATAGCAGCTTCCTCATTCGGTTTTATCGTCAGCGGGAATGGTCTTCCCGCTATAATGACGGTGATATTGAGAGCACCTTTATCATCCATTGTTACCATTATTTTGGAGCCAATCAATACATTTTTCTATTTCTACAATATACTGATCGAGTCGCACTTTGAGTTCTTCCGAACCCTGGACCGTATTTTCCTGTCCGTTTTGCAAACCTGCTTTCGCCTGCTGCAACTGATTCCCCAAATCGGCGATGTCTGTTTTATAAACCGCTAATTTGGTTTGAATTGATTTATTTTCTTCTGCCAGACGCTTGTTGTCCTCCTGCAATTGTTGATTGTCCGCAATCAGTTTTCTGATTTTGGCTTCAATTGCATTGAGTTTGTCTGCCAGTTGATTCATTATTTCAACAATTATATCCGCAATTTTAAAACAAGAAATTATCGGCGGATTTCCGCATTTAATTTTGTTTCGTAGTCGCGAATGAGTTTTTCCATGATTTTATCGACCTCTTTGCCTTTGAGATTTTTATCATCGCCTTGAAAAACGAGACTGATGGCGCAGGACTTTTTATTTGCGCCAATTTGATCTGCATTGACATAAACATCAAACAAATTTATACTTTTTAATAATTTTTTGACGTTTTTTCTCGCAATACCCGCAATTTCACTAAAATTTACTGTTTTATCAATAACCAAAGCCAGATCGCGGCGCATACTTGGATATTTTGACAATTCAGCGAAATATAATTTCTTATTTTTTAATGCTTTTACTAAAACTTCAATATTAAAACTAGCATAAAAAACCGGACGCTTAATGTCCATGCCCCGCTGGATTTTGGGCTGCACCTGCCCAAACCGAACCAATTCCTGTGGCCCGCGGTGGTATTGTAATCCATATTGAAACACATCATCTGCCACAGAAGTTTGCTGATACCCGCTCAGACCCAATCGTTCCAACAATTGTTCCACATAAGTTTTTAAGGTAAAATAACTAACGAGTGCTTTGTCCTGATCCAGCCAGCTTTCCGAAAATTTTTGTCCGGTTAGGAAAAGGCTCAGATGTTCGCTTTCCTCGTATTGATCCTCGCCTGTTTTTCTATACGTTCTACCCAACTCAAACAATCTCAAATCAGCTGCTCCCCGGTTTTGGTTGTTGAGGATAGTTTCTAACCCGCTCATCACCATGTTGGGGCGCATGACATCCAGATGTTGGTTGGAGGTGTTGTTGATGCGTACCAGGGTTTCTTCAGGTGTGGGTAGAATTTTAGTAAAATAATTGGACTGTGTAATCGAAGTCGCCATGATTTCATTAAAACCTGCTCCCTGAAGGAAGTCAGCGAGGATATTTCGAATCTGGTAGCGATTCGGTTTTTCCATATAATTCAAGGTACTGCGAACAGAGGAATCAATTTTTACATTATCAAATCCATAAATTCGGAGGATTTCTTCCGTTACATCCGCTTCTCTTTTTACATCGGCTTTGTTGGTTGGAATACTGACTTTTAAACCAGCATCTGTTTCTTCCAGAATGTCAATTTTCAAAGCCGTTAAAATGTTCTTTACCTGTTCGGGAGACAAGTCGTTTCCGATTAGGCGATTGACATTTTTATAGGTAATATCAATTTGGGTTTTTGCAATTGGACTTGGATAAATGTCTATCAACTCGGAGGCAATTTCTGCTCCGGCTAGTTCCTGCAATAAATGAACCGCTGCAAATAATGCGGTAACAGTATTGTTCGGATCGCTTCCTTTTTCAAAAACCTTTGCGGCATCCGTTCGGAGATTGTGGCGGGTGCTGCTTCGGCGGATAGAAGTGGGATTGAAGTAGGCTGCTTCCAGAAAAATATTTTTAGTAGAATCCGTTACACCGGATTCTAACCCACCAAATACTCCTCCGATACACATGCCCTTGGAGTCGCCATCACAAATCATCAAATCTTCGGCACTTAATTTTCGTTCTACCTCATCCAAAGACAGGAAAGACGTTCCTTCGGGGAGGGTTTTAACTATAATTTTTTTACCTGCAATTTTATCAGCGTCAAAAGCATGAAGCGGCTGTCCCAACCCATGCAGGATATAATTCGTGATGTCCACGACATTGCTAATCGGGCGGACGCCGATAGCATTCAATCTGTTTTTTAGCCAATCCGGGCTTTCTTTAACTGTGATGTTAGAAAGAGAAATTCCGGAATAGCGAGGGCATCTTTCTTCGTTTTCCAGGACGACTTCGATGGGAAGGCCGTTATTATTGTTTTGAGGTTTTGGGGAAGGCGGAGGTGTTACCAGGCCGGAGTGATTTTGATGCACTTGCAGATAAGCAGCCAAATCTTCAGCTACACCCAAGTGACAAGTGGCGTCCGAGCGGTTTGGTGTTAAACCAATATCATAAATAACGTCGCGTTCTACTTCAAAATAATCGGCAGCTAGTGTTCCTACTAATGTTTCTTCGGGCAAGACCATGATGCCATCGTGCCCCTTTCCTAGTCCGATTTCGTCTTCAGCGCAAATCATTCCGTGAGATTCGGCTCCTCGTATTTTACTTTTTTTAATTTTAAAAGGTTCACCTCCTTCCGGATACAAGGTCGTTCCCGGGGTAGCGATAACGACTTTTTGTCCGGCAGCGACATTGGGGGCACCGCAGACGATTTGCTGAGGCTCCCCCTGTCCGGTATTTACGGTTGTGATAGAAAGCCGATCAGCGTCCGGGTGTTTTTGGCAAGTAAGGACTTCGCCAATGATCAATCCTTCCAGTCCGCCAGGGATGCTTTCGTGGGTTTCCATGCCTTCTACTTCCAGGCCGATGGCGGTGAGAATATCGCCCAGTTCATCTGCGGGAAGATTTATATCGAGGTAGTCTTTTAACCAGTTGTAGGATACTTTCATTTCAGGAATATTTTCGGGGTGCAAATATACTAAAAACAACCATCTCAGTAATCCGTTCCCGGATTTATATTCTATTATAAATATTTTATTTTTTTATAAAATTAAAATTTAATTATAAAGAGTGGGTTTTATTTTAAATTTGGTAGAACATTTGGTCAAGTATTTCTAAAAAAATCAATGGAAAACCCAATAACTTGGAATTTATACTATTTTCGCAATTATAACTAAGCGGAATGAATATCCTTGATTTAAGAAATGTGGTAAAAACGTATGAGCAGCATGTTGCTGTGAATGATGTCAGTTTGGAAATGCCGGAGGGATCGGTGTTTGGATTGCTGGGTCCAAATGGAGCGGGAAAGACTTCTTTGATACGGATTATCACCACGATTACCAGGGCGGATAAGGGGGTTGTTTATTTTAATGGAGAAAAACTGAATAGTCGTCATCCGGCGGAAATTGGATATATGCCGGAGGAACGGGGTTTGTATAAAAAAATGAAAGTGGGAGAGCATCTTTTATATCTGGCTCGCCTCAAAGGACTCTCCAAACGAGATGCGCAAAGAGCCATTGATGATTGGATGGAGAAATTTTATATAAAAGATTGGTGGAATAAGAAGATCGAGGAGTTGTCGAAGGGGATGCAGCAGAAGATACAGTTTATAGCTACAGTAGTTCACCGGCCTCGTTTATTGATTTTGGATGAGCCTTTCTCCGGGCTTGATCCGGTGAATACCAATTTGATTAAGGATGAAATTGCGGAGTTGAATAGTCAGGGGACGAGTATTATTTTTTCTACGCATCGGATGGAACAGGTGGAAGAGGTTTGCGAGCGGATTGTTTTAATTAATAAAGGAGAAAATGTACTGGAAGGAAGCGTAGCGGATGTCAAGCAGCAGTTCAAAGAAAATCAATTTCAGATAAATTTCTCCGGGGAATTACCGGGCATGCTGGAAGAGCAGTTTCAAATTATTCGCTCGGAAAACAGTACGATTGTCATTCAATTGGAATCAGGAGATGACTCCAATCAGTTGTTGCGGCACCTAATTCAATCCGGTGTGCATATTGATGCTTTTCATGAAATACTGCCAACACTCAATCAAATTTTTATAAAAAAAGTAGGAGGGAATTCTGATGAATAAATTGTGGCTGATCATAAAACGGGAGTACATTACCCGGGTGCGGAAGTGGACGTTTATTATTGCCACTATTCTGACTCCGTTGGGGATTGGATTGTACTTTTTGGTGTCTGTTTTGATTATGGGTTACGAAAGCGGGAACCAGCGCATTGCCGTTTTGGACGAGGGGAATATTTTGGATAAACCTTTGAAAACGACCGATCGGGCTTTTTTTAAAAAGAAAAACGAATGGAGTTTTGAGGAAGCTTTGGTTAATTTTAAAGAAGAAGCTTTCGATGGTGTTCTGCATATTCCACCCATTGAGGATTTGAAAAAAATTCCATCCATCACCTACTATTCTGATCAGTCATTGGGCATCCGTACTCAGCAATTTATCAATAAGCAACTGGAAGATCGCATCAAGAATGCGAGAATAGCGAAAAGCGGTTTGGATAAAAAAACCTTAAAAGATTTGGAAGCTGATATTTCCATAGGACTAAAATCTCCTAATGGTGAAAAAGAAAAAGACAAGACAGCCAGCACAATGGTGGCGACCGGGATTGGAATTTTTATGGGTTTTGTGATGTATATGACTGTTTTTATATATGGAATGATGGTTATGCGTAGTGTAACGGAAGAAAAGACGACCCGGATTGTAGAGGTCATGATTTCTTCGGTCAAGCCTTTCCAGTTGATGATGGGAAAAATCATAGGTGTGGGAGCCGTCGGGCTGACGCAGATTACGATTTGGGGTATTCTAATTCCGATCATGGCTTTTCTGGTTGGGTTGTTTTTTGGGCCGGGCGACCCGGATCAGTTTAACGACTTTTCCGGCTCGGCAGCGATGGATGAGGAGGATATGGAAATTATGATGAATCTGGTTGTTACCGAATTGCTGGCATTGAACTGGTGGTATATTTTACCTTTATTTATATTATTTTTTCTTGGTGGATACTTTTTGTATGCTTCGCTTTATGCTGCGGTGGGTTCGGCAATGGGAGATGATTTGGGCGAAGGGCAATCCCTTACCATTCCGATCACGATTCCGGTTATAATTGCTTTTGTGGTGATGACGGTCGTCGTACAGAATCCGCACAGTGATCTGGCATTTTGGTCTTCTATGTTTCCGTTGTTTTCTCCAATCGTAATGCCAGCACGTTTGGCCTTTCAGCCGCCGTTGTGGGAGATTGGTCTTTCTTTGATTTTGTTATTGGTGACTGCGATTTCATTTGTGTGGTTATCTTCCCGAATTTACAGAGTAGCCATTTTATTATACGGCAAAAAAATATCTGTCAGGGAGTTAGGGCGTTGGATTTTTACCTCGGATTGATGGGGAGTTGAATATAGAACGTACTTCCTTTTCCTTCCTCGGATTCTACCCATATTTTTCCCTTGTGCAATTCCACAATTTTGCGACAGGCTGCCAGGCCGATACCGGAGCCGGGAAATTCTGACTTGGAATGCAGGCGTCTGAAAATTTCAAAAATAGTATCGTGATATTCCGGTGAAATACCGATGCCATTGTCTTGTATAGAAATTAATATATCTTCTTTCTGTCTTTTTGAGGCGATTTTTATTTCAGGGGTTTGTTTTTGGAAGGTTAATGAATTTTGAATTATATTATTCAACAATTTTACAATATGTGGAAAGTGCCCGAGAAGAGAATCTTGCAATTCATTATGAGATATTTTTGCATTTGTTCTTTGAATTTGCTTCTGCAGCCGTTCAGTTAAAATATAATCTATAGTTGTTTTTAAGTCAATTTCTTTATACCGGAAGTCTGATTTTTCTATCAGCGAATAATCCATCAGATCTGTGATGAGTTGGGTCATTTCATTAGAGGAGGTCAGGATGAAATCTAAATGTTCCTGGCCTTGAGAGGATAAGTTTTCCCGCTCATTTTTTAAAACTAACGAGGTGAAACCAGATATTGTTCTCAATGGTTCCCGCAAATCATGAGAAGCGAGATGAATAAAATTTTTCATATCCCGATTAGACAGCCGGAGGTTTTTTTCAAGAGATTTGTATTGGGTGATGTCTTCCGCAATGACATAAAATCCTTTCACCTTCCCGTTTGAATCAAAGGAAGGGTTGTATCTTACATTTAAATCTCTTGTATTATTATTTTTATCCTTTAATTTTTGTTGGACTTGAACAGACGCTCCTTTTAGGACTTGTTCAAAATGCGTTCTTGCAAAGTTGAATCCTTCTTCATTGAGAATGATGCGTACATCTTTTCCTTTCAGATCCGAACTTTTGATACCAAACCAATCCGTATAAGTTTGATTGTTAAACTGGTATTTTAAATCTTTAGAAACATAAGAAATGCAATAGGGCAAGGCATTGGCCAAAAGGATGAGATCTTTTGTTTGCTGTTGGAGTTGGGTATTTTCTTCCGTTACCGAGAAATTGAAAACCCGTAAATCCCGGAATATCTTTTTTTGTCTGGCCAACACTTTCTTTTGCTCTTCCATTTCCTGTTCCAGCTTCTGCGCTTCGTGCTCTATCTTTAATTTTTCAATAGAACGATTGGATTTTTCTTCCAGAAGTTGATCTTTTACTTCCAGCAAAGCTGTTTGATAATCGTAAAATTCCGCAGTTGCTTCCCTGCTTTTTTGCCAGATGCAAACCTCTTTGAGAAACTCGTCCAGCAGTGTCCAAAATTTATTTTTATGTGCCTCTTTGTAGGTGTTTTTAATTATAATATTAAAATCCTCTATGGATTTTTGCCCTAACTGCTCCAGATCCTGAACATTCCAGGAAAATTCATTAAATGTGCTTAGGACATTTGTAAATGTCAAAATAAAATGAGTTTTATTTCCAGGAATTTTTTGTGCCAATTTAAATGCCAGAGCAAAAGATTGCTTCGCATTTTCTTCCTGCCCTGTTTTTTTATAAATTTTTCCTTTATAAGAATAAACAAAATATTCCGTTTCGGTCAGGTTATGTTTTTTGGCAATTTTAAGGGCTTCATTTAAATAATAAAAAGGGACAGCATCTTTCTCTTCGAGTGCAAAAAGTGTATCTGCAAGATTGATATATATTCTTCCAATTTCCGAATGGTGCTGAATTTTTTTCCAAATTTCCAGAGCTGCTTCAAAGTTTCCAAGTGCTTGTTTATGTTTGCCAAGATAACCATAGGCAACGCCTATATTACTATGTATAACTCCAAGTCCGTATATATATTGGCTTTTATTATAATAAGGAATAGCTTTCTCTGCGTATTCGATAGAACGGTGAAAATGTTTTTTACCTAAAAATATAGTGCAAATATTTGCATATAATTTTCCGTCAAGCAAAGGATCGTTAATTGTTTTTGTAATGGCGAGTGCTTTGTAATAGGCTTTAAGCGCATCATAACTACGTTCCTGATTCGTGTAGATTACTGCAATGATATTCAGAACTTTGGAAAGTGCCTCCGGTGGAATTGAGGCTTCCTTTTCTGCCAAAAAATCTTTTAGCATTTGAACGCCTTTTTCCCATTGTCCGTTGCCAGTCAGTAAAATCCCTTTTTCGCCATAGGCTAAAGCCAGATGATGGGCAGAAGTGGTTTCAAAAAATTGAATAGCTTGATTGCAAAACTCCAGGGCTTTTTCCCAGTTCTGATGGCTGCGCATCAGACCGGATTGTAGCAGATGCCAATGGCCTTTTTCAAGAGTGTCTTTTTCAGTTAATAAAGGAAAAGTATCAGACAGGGTCATTGCTAAAGCATCCACATTTTGTTCATGCAGATATATTTGAGCTAAAAATAATAGTCCGTTTACTTTTTGAGAAGCAGGGATAGAACTGTCCAGCCATTGCCGAAAATGTTCTCGCTTACCCGGAGCCAACAGCGTGGGTAAACTATACCTTTCCGTTTCCGTTCGGGTATTCTCAAATCGTTTTATGATTTTTTCATAAAACGAGGAAGTAGCAGTAGAGGATACAAATGAATTGCCCAAAACAGTTTTGATTTAAAAAGTTCTTGTGGGATTGTTCAATTTACATAAAATAGGAACGCAATGAAAGTAAAAAGAGGGCTTATTGTAATTTTTACATAAAATAAAGAAAGAAGTAAGAAGATTAATAAGGATCGACATCTATATTTACCTTTACATTAGAAAAGCCCTTTGTTGTGATCAAGGCAATTTTAGCTTCCAGTAATAATTTTTTACTCCCTTCCAGAACATTTTTTTTCCGTTCCAGTTTTAATAAAATATCTAAAAGATAGTAGGAGCGCACTCTTGGAATGCCGGGTTCAGCCGGACCAATAATTCGATGTTTTAGTTTTTCTTTTATAAAATTAAAATATATTTTTCCTGCTTCCAGCAATCGATCTTTCTTCTTGTGTTTTAACTGTATCCGAATCAATCGACAAAATGGCGGATAATTAAAATCATACCGCTCCTTCAATTCCCGATCTAAAAAAGTGGAAAAATTATTCTGAATCACTTCTGGCAAAACCGGATGCGATGTATTAAATGCCTGGATAATGACTTTTCCTTGTTTGTGTTTTCTTCCGGCACGACCACTTACCTGAGTCATCAATTGGAAAGCGCGTTCGGTTGCTCTAAAGTCCGGGAAGTACAACAAATGATCTGCACTCAACACACCAACTATACCTACGTTGTCAAAATCCAGTCCTTTGGTGACCATCTGTGTGCCCACGAGGATGTCCACCCGTTTTTCCTCAAAATCTGAGATGAGTTTGCTATGTGCATTTTTTGTCCGAACGGTATCAAAATCCATCCGGGCAATTTTAGCCTCCGGGAGATATATTTTTAATTCATCTTCAATTTTTTCTGTTCCGAATCCTTTTATAGTGAGTTTATGAACGCCACAAGCCGGGCAGGAAGTCGGCTGTTTGGTTTGAAATCCACAATAATGACAGCGAAGATTATTGGTAAATTTATGATAAGTCAATCCCACATCACAATGAATACATTCCGCTGTCCAGCCGCAAGTTTCGCATCTGAGTTGTGGCGCATAGCCCCGGCGGTTTTGGAACAGGATGGCTTGCTCTCCGTTTTCCAAAGCAGTTTTGAGGTGATCGAGCAATACCGTGGTGAAATGAGATTGCAGCTTGCGTTTTTGCATTTCCTCCTTGACATCGGCGATGATAATTTCAGGCAGTTTTAATCCACCAAATCGCTCCGGCATTTCTATCAAAGCATATTTGCCGTTTTTTACATTGTGATAGGTTTCTATGGACGGTGTTGCAGTTCCCAACAACACTTTAGCTTTTTGTAAATGCGCCATGTAGATAGCCGCATCCCTGGCATTGTATCTGGGAGCAGGTTCATTTTGCTTGAAAGAGGGATCGTGTTCCTCATCAATGATGATGAGTTTTAAATTTTTAAAAGGTAAAAACAAACTCGACCGCGCCCCCAGCACAACGGATTTTCCATTCAAAACAGCTTTCCACATATCCACCCGTTCGTTATTACTGAGCCGGGAGTGATAGACGGCAATTTTATCTCCGAAAATTTTTTGAAGGCGATGGACGATTTGAGCAGTCAGCGCAATTTCAGGCAATAAATAAAGCACCTGCTCCCCGTTTTGAATAGCCTTTTGGATCAATTCTACATAAACCCTAGTCTTCCCACTTCCTGTCACACCATGCAGCAGGGCGATATTTTTTTCTTTAAAAACTTCTTGGATTTTTTCCAATGCCTGTTCCTGTTGCTCTGCTAAATCAAATGTATCTATCAGGTCATCTTCGTAACCACCAACCCGACTCACTTCCATTTTATAAATCTCAACAATCTCTTTTTTCTCAAGTGCTTTGATGACAGGAGACTGAACATTTGCCATTTTACATAGATGACTTTTTAGGATGGGTTTTTTATCTCTGGATAACTGTACCAGTGAAAGTAAGGCAGCTTCCTGATGTTGGGCACGCTTGCATTGCTCAAAGGCATTTTGCAAGGTTTTGGAGTCTGATCGATAAGGTTCTGCCAGGCGTACACAGGTTAACAGCTTGGGTTTATATTTATGTTTTAATTCTTCATGTAAATAAACAATCCGTTTTTCAAGTAGCGATTTTATAAGAGGGTAGACAGATTTTTGTTGTAGAATTTTTTGAATGTCGCTTATCGTCAACTCATTTTGAATACTCAATGCTTCTACAATTAAATATTCCTTATCCGTCAATCCGGTAAAATTTTCATCAAACAGAGGACTTAAAATAATACGCGTTTCGCTGGCAAGTTTCAAGCCGGAAGGCAGGGCGGCATTCATCACTTCTCCCATCGTGCAGCAATAATATTTGGATAACCATTCCCAAAACTGCAACTGTTCCATTGTCACGACCGGATTCTCGTCGAGTACTGCTGTGATGGGTTTTGGGGTATAAGCATCGGGTTTTTGATCCGAAACCTGATAGACCAAACCAGAGTACAGATTTTTCTTTCCAAATTGCACTTCTACCCGCACACCTGTTTTTACCTTTCCACTAAATTCAATGGGAACTTCGTAGGTATATAATTTGGGCAAGGCAAGTGGAAGGATAACCGTTATATAGGCATCCACCGCCGAAGAAGATGGTAGGAGATCCAGTTGATTCACAAAAAAGAATGTTAATTTTTTGTTGTAAAAATATCACTTTTTTGCGTAAAAATCAATTTCCGAGAAGTTTTCTCTTCTGAGCAGTAAATTCTTCCTCGGTCAAAACGCCTTGTTCTCTGAGCTTGGCCAGCTTTTCCAGTTGTTCCAGCAGATTACTGGTGTCGGGAAGTTCAAGTTGTGGCTCCGGGGTTTCTTTAACTTTTTCATGCCCCAAAATTTCATCCAGCATATTTTCTCCTTCGGCCAATTGCTTAGGTTCCTCCGGTATGCGATATCCATTTTGTTCAAAGGCATCAAAATCTTCCTGTACCCGGAGAAAAGCCAAAGAGTCATGTGTTTTTATCCGCTCAAAATCCTTAAATCCAAACGCAACGGCCTGATCCAAATGGAAAAACGCCTTTTCAATATTCTCAGTCATGGAATAGGAGCAAGCGAGATTGAAATGTGTGGCAGGATCTTCATATCCTATTTCAAGGGATTTTTTAAAATCAATAATCGCTCCTTTAAAATCATAATCCTTAAATTTTTCGATACCGCTCTTTTTGTGTGGATTCATTCGGTTGGCCGCCTTTCTCTTACTTGGCGTGTTTTGAGGTTGCACCCGCCGCCCTTGCCGCTCTCGTAGTTGATCTCTTCTGGATTGTCTTTCTTCCAGTCGTCTGTTTCGACTTTGTTCCCGTTGCCTTTGGGCTTCCATTCTTTGCTGGGGGATTTCATTATACCTAAAATCAAATTCTTTTTGTGGTTTGACTAGAATAAGGATGAAATCAATAAAAGCGAGCAAAGTGACAATAAAGAAAAACCCGGTTTCTTCAATAGTCATTATCCCCCCAATGGCAAAAAATAAATATAAGAATCCTTTTATTTTGTTTCCGAGATAGAATTGATGGGTACCGAATGCACCAAAAAAGAATGCAAGTATTGCAGCAAGTGATTTTTTTCTTTTCATTAAAATTTATTCTAGGTGATGGAGGTTTTGACGTTTATTATTTTTGACGATCTCTTTTTTAAAATCGTTACAATTTACGAAATGATTTTTAAGAATGATTTATCACGAATTGAACGCCTGAATTAATACGAGGGTTTTTTTATTTTTACAAAAAAAATCCTTCGATGAAAAAAATAATGTTGACCCTGATTATGGGTTTTTGTTTTACAATAATCATTGCGCAACCTTCTTATGGTTTTAAAGGCGGATTAACCCTTGCTAATCAAAACTGGAATGGACAAGAACGGGATGCCCTTTTGGGATATCATGGTGTTGCTTTTTTGGAAAGCCAGGCAGAAGAAAAAACGATGGCCGTTTATAGTGAATTGGGATATCACCTCAAAGGTTCGGCTATCCGAAGGAGAGAAACTTCCTTTTTTAATCCCTCTACCGGGCAGGAGCAGGTAGTCGAAGCAGGGGTGGATGCCAATAAGTTTCACAATATCTCTCTTTCCCTTGGAGCCAAAAGCCGGTTTGGGATGACAGAGACGATTGATGCTTACTACCTCCTGGGGGTTCGTGGCGATTTTACCGCCAAGGGCGAAATTAATTTTTATCCTTCGCTGGAGCAGGGCATTCGCAAATTTACTTACGGGGTGACTGCTGGTGGCGGTTTAGAATTTAATATTGCTAATGGGAGAGATTTGCTGATTGAGTTTCAGGTGAATCCGGATTTTAGTCCGCAAATTTATGTGCAACCGGGATTTTATGAACAGCCTTATACGCGTCAGCTCATTCAACAACCCGAACAAAGGGTGACCAATTTAGCGTTTGAAATTTCAGTTGGGCTGCGCTTTGTTCCTTCTGAAATTGAATGGGAATACGAAGACTAATTTTATATGAAAAAATCTATTGTAAAAATTGTCGATCAGAACCTTGAACTGTCTCTGGAAGATGTCAATGCCGATGAAAGCGTTTTTGAAGATATAAATTTTAAAAATAGCAAGATTAAAGATGCTAATTTTAAAAATTCTACTTTTGTAGATGTCTCTTTTGAGGATTGTCGTTTTAGAGATGTTGATTTATCTAATGTAGAAATTGAAAAAGCAAACATTAAAGGATTAAAAATAAATGGTATTTTAATAGAAGAGCTTTTAAATCCACCCAAATGAGAACCGTCCGAACGCCAATAGAAATTAAAGCTGCTCCCGAAGTAGTTTGGAATTTAATAGTAGATACAGAAAGGTATAATACGTGGAATCCAATATATGAATATTTAAGGGGCAATATGTTTCCGGGCGGATATGTGGAATTACAAATGGACTTAGATTTGGATGGAATTGCAGATTATATAGAAGATCAAAACATAAAAGAACAAATGCAGGGCGGACACCATGTCAATACCCGGCAAAAACAAGTATTTAAAATTATAGAATTGATAGAACCTGAATATTTAAAGTGGGAGATGAAAAAATTTGCGGGATTCTTTTTGCATCACATCCAAACGTTTGAGTTGGATCGGACACCCGAAGGGTATACTAATTTTACATTCGTTCAGGAAGTTGGTGGGTTTCTGGGAAATATGATGCCCGGCAATTATTATTATAATTATTTTAAAGGATTTAATACGTATTTTAATCAGGCACTAAAAAAAGCGGCAGAAAACCCGGATTCTATATTTCAATAGATCGAATAAGAAAAAAACCATCGTCTCCTTGCGCCTGGTAAAGCGGCATCAATATCAGGCAATCCTGCTCCGAAAAAATTTTCCCGTTTTTATCACTAGCCAGCAAATCTCCCTTTGAAATTCTTTGAAAATTCTTGTAGCCGGGGTGCATTTTAAAGTTGTCGCCTTCCCGGATAGGATGACAATAAAGCAGCTGGGTCACCTTCGGAAGATTTTCGGAATATTCCTGTAGTCGTTTATCGTGTTTGTTTTCTACATGATCCGCTTGTACACAACCTATTGTACGCATACAATTAATGATGCCTGCAATGGCATTCTCGACGGACTGCGGATCATCGTGCTGCCCGGATTCAAAGCAAACAGAAGTCACGGGGAAATCAAAATTGTCCCCGCAAAAATAATGCAGGGTAGTGCCTTGTATGCCACTGAGCAATCCGCGAACTACCGGCGCGTGCAATTCCACACCAATATCCAGGCTGTCCCGTTCATCTGTCACCACAGAAAAAATTCCGCCATGTGCAGTCGTCGTATGCAGATCGAGGACGATGAGTTTTTGGGGTTGATATTCGGTGATTTCATTTTCTATCAGGGTAATGAGTTCCAGTAGTTCCTGATCCTCTGCATCTAATAATGCTAAAGGAGAAGATTTGACCCGTTGAATATTTTCAGGTATCCACTGGCGGTTGAGATCTTTTTTTATAAAACGCTTCCTGGCATTTAAGGCTTTGAGGTTGCCCCGAATGCCAATGATCCGTCCTTTGAAAACAAAATCCGGGTTATCTTCCGGTTCTTTTTCCAGCAGGGGAAACAACGTTTCCAATGCTTTGACTCCGGCTGGTTCATTGCCGTGCATTCCACCAAAGACGAGTAGCAAAGGGCCTTTGCTTTCACCTGTGTACGTTCCAATAATTCTATTATCTGTATTCATCCGTTCTGTAAAATCCTTTCCGGCTTTTGGGTGTTTTTTCCGGGGAGTTAAAATTAATTGCCGGGGAATGCGGGGCGCAAGTTAGAAATATTTTACCATTCAGAAAGAAAAAAATCTTCCTGAACAAATCCCACAGAAACGAAAGGTGAAGAAAATTTATGACCGAATAGCTTCTACGGGATCCATAACTGATGCCATCCAGGCCGGAATAATTCCTGCAATAACTCCGGTTAGGACGGATACACCGATACCAATCATGATATTTCCAAAAGATAAAAACATATTAAAATCAGCATAATTTGTAAGCAGATACGCCACTAATTGTACCAATAATAATCCAAATAGGCCTCCTAACAAACAAAGGATAACTGCTTCGATTAGAAATTCTAATAATATAATATACCGACGTGCACCTAGTGCCTTTTTTATACCTATAATGCCCGTGCGTTCCTTTACAGAGACAAACATGATGTTGGCTACATTGAACATACCTACTATGGTTGCCAGGATGCCAATCACCGCTCCTGCTAATGTAACCATACCAAATACGGCATCGAGTATTTGGGTGAGAATCGACACTTCATTTAGAGAAAAATTATCTTCCTCCTTTGGTTTGATTCGACGGCTGGCGCGAAGCACGCCTGTGACTTCATCCTTGAGTTGTTCTAATGGTATTCCTTCTTTTGCTTTTAAGGAAACAGTGGTTGTTCCAAATTTTCGCTCGGCTCTTTTGATATTGGTCAGCTTTGCGGCAGTTCCTCTGGGCATGATAACTAAATCATCAAAGTTGACGGGATTGATCATGCTGTTACCTGCTTTTTCGATAACGCCGAGCACTTTCATTTTCCTGCCCAGGATTTTTATTTTTCTGCCCACAGGTTCTATTGTGCCAAACAATTGTTCTGCTACCTCATGCCCAATGATGACATTATTTCCTCCGAGGTGGTGTTCCACCGGGGAGAAATACCGGCCCTTTTGAAATTTTATAGAAAAAATATTTACGTAATCATAGGAAGTAGCCATGACTGCTACACCTTCAGCACTATTGGAGCGAAATTCTGCGGTTTTGCTTCCGATATAATTACTGTACGCCACCATAGACGCACTTTTGACTTTTTTAGAAACGGCCTGAAAATCATTGTAGGAAGGATTTGGACGCCGCAGGAATTTCCAAAAGGTATCGCTATCACCTCCGGCCCAGGGAATTTTTGAAATGTATATTACATCTGTTCCCAGTTGTTCAAAATTATCCCGAAGCACGGACTCAAGGGAATCAATAGCTGATAAAATAAAAATAATGCACCAAATTCCTATCGTAATCCCCAACAAACTCAAAAAACTACGGAGCTTATTTCCAATGAGTTGTTGAAACGCTTGTACGCTGCTTTCGTATATTATTTTTACTAAAATAACCATTTTGTAAATTAAAATTCAACAGCAAAATACATCACTTTTTTTTATAAAAGAGAAAGGATTCGATGAAGGAGCCTAATACTTCTTCTAAATAATGGTTATAGATACCTTA
>JAHDCK010000462.1 GCA_020629915.1 Saprospiraceae bacterium | reverse complement strand
CGGTAGAGAATATGTCCCTCGTTCCCTGGGTGATTTTGGTGGCTGGAATACACACGAGTTTGATCGCAAAAAACACAGGACATTCTATCCGAATTTCTTTTATATTTTATGCCCTGAGTTTTATTTTAGTCCTCTACTCCACCTTCCTCACCCGTAGCGGAGTGCTGGGAGAAACCTCCGTTCACGCCTTCACGGAAATGGGTCTGGAATGGCAATTGTTATTATTCATTTTTACGTTTATTGGAATTTCTATTTTTCTTATATTTAGAAATTATAAAAAAATACCAGAGCCACAAAAAGAAGAAACCGCTTATTCCAGAGAGTTTTGGATTTTCATTGGCGCACTGATATTATTATTTTCATCTATATTAATTTCTCATACTACCTCCATTCCTGTTTATAGTAAAATAGGTCATGCGATTTATGGTATGACGGGTTGGGGATTTTTAGAAAACGCAGATACCTGGAGTCCGCCGGAAGATGTGGTCGCCCACCACAATAAATTTCAATTGTGGATTGGTGTATTGATTGCGATGCTTTCTGCCTTAGCTATTTTCCTCCGTTACCGCGAACCCAACTGGGACAAACAAAAAGTAAAGCTGGGTCAAAACCTGGGTATCGCTGCTTTAATTTCCGTCGCTTTAACTATTGCTTTTTCTTATATTATAAATGTAAGAGCGTGGCAATATTACATCCTGACCTTCTGCGGCTTCTTTACTATCATCGTGAATCTAATTTATATTGTTCGCATATTAAAAGGTAATATTAAAATCTCCGGATCAGCCGTTTCGCATATTGGTTTTGGCGTTTTGCTACTGGGAATCCTAGCATCGGGTTTGAATAAAAATGTCATCTCTCGCGGGAACTTTATGAGCACTTCTATTCAGGGATTCAGCGAGGAAGATGCAGGTAAAAATATTTTATTATATAAAAATTTACCAACCCGAATGGATAACTATCTCGTAACTTATGAGAGCGATACGATGATAGGAAGAGAACGGAGTTTTGAGGTAACTTATCAAAAACTTAAAGGGTCAGAAGTTGGTGAAACGTTTACATTATACCCAAATATTTTATATAATAAAAAGAAAGATAAAATTGAAGCCTCCAATCCTTCTACCAAGCATTATTTGGGTTGGGATGTCTTTACGCATATCTCCGCTCTTCCCGTTTCGGAAATGGATAAGGAAGAAGCCAAGAAGATGGAAGATAGTTTGAAATATGAAAAATTCACGGCGATAGAAAATGATACTTTTTATACGAAAGATGCCTATGTGATTTTCAAGGGAACCCGAACGAATGCTGCTCACCCGAAATATCACCCGCACGAAGGCGACCTTGCGATTGGCGTTCCGCTGGAAGTTCACAAACTAAAAGATGACAAAGTGTATAAAGCCGAACCTGTTTTTGTAGTTAGTGGCGGAGAGGAATTTTACTACGATGATCAGGTCAACGAACTCAAAATCAAATTCCGCTTACCTAAGGGATTCTATAATGACATGCTAGCGTATGAAAATAATTTAAAATATGAAAATATTGAATTAACGGAAGGGCAAACCATCAAAAAAGGGCCTTATTCCATCCGCCTCAAAAACCTCAATCGCAATCCCGTGCATCCCAATTATAAATCGGAAGAAGGCGACATTGCCGTAGGAGCCGTTCTCGAAATCACGGGTGGCGACCTGCCCCGTCCTATCCTCGCCCAACCTGTTTATCTCATCCGCGGCAACAACCAACTCAATATCAAAGACCAGTTGCGCTTCCTCGGATTGCACTTCCGCTACCTCCGCATCAATCCTAATTCAGGCACTTCCACCCTTGCGATTGCCCAGGGGCCGCCCATCCAGGAAAAGGTAGAAATCGAAGTAGCGGAGAATGTCAGAAGAAATGACTACATTGTCCTCGAAGCCATTGTTTTCCCAGGCATCAATTTGGTTTGGGTGGGTAGTTTGATGATGTTGTTTGGAATGGTGCTGGCAATGTTTCAAAGAAGAAAAAATTAATACGAAAATAATACAATACGAAAACAGGCGAATAATTTAATACTTGAATAGCTGATTTAATATAATGAAAATTTCTATAATTGGAGCGGGGAACGTGGGGTGGCATTTGGCTAATCGGCTTTTTGAGAAAGGGCATGATATTGATACTGTTTATAGTAGAAATATAAAAAATGCCATTGCGTTAGCGGCACGGGTAAGAACGAAAGCCATTGACAAATTGGAGGAAATCAAAACGGATTCTGATTTATATATTTTTGCCATTTCCGATAATGCGCTGGCAGAAGTGGCCGAACAACTCCCGGAATTGAAAAACAATCTCGTGGTTCATACTTCCGGAGCTACGCCTTCCTCTGTTTTCAAAGATCACTTTTCACGCTACGGCGTTTTCTATCCCCTGCAAACTTTTACCAAGGAGAAAAAAGTAGATTTTGACGCGCTCCCCCTTTGTCTATATTGCAATAATAATGCTGATTTTATTACAATAAAACATATAGGAAAAAGCATCTGCCATAATATCTATGAGGTGGATGACAAGCAAAGGAGTTTGCTACACGTTGCGGCCGTTTTTGTCAATAATTTTACAAATTATTTATATACGATTGGTGAAGATATTCTGCAAAATGAAAAAATTGATTTTAATATATTAAAACCCCTCATCCTGGAAACCGCTCAAAAAATCCAGGCCCACCCGCCTGCCCAAATGCAAACCGGCCCGGCCATCAGAAGGGACTCCAAAACAATTCAACAGCATTTGGAGTTATTAGAAGATAACCCAAAGTACAAGGAGATTTATCAGATGATGACCCAACAGATTTTGGCCTTGTAGTACCGGCGGTTTTAACCGCCAAAATGCTAGACTTGAAATGGAATCATTGGCGGCGGTTAAGCAAGTAGTCAATTTAAACCGCATAAAAAGCATGCTGGTTGCTTGTGTCAGGTGGAACACCTGACGGTTTCAGGGCAAGACGATTTGGTATATTCGGGGATTATTTTTGAACATCAGCTTAATTGAGTTTAAGAAATTAACCTCCGAGTTTTTTAAGCTAATCTGTTTCGCAGGCTAATTGGTTTTAAAAAAATAACCGACGAAAATAAATCGGGCGCGTTGCTGGTGTCAGGTGGGACACCTGACACGAAAACTCTTTTCCCGTCAGGTGTCCCACCTGACGGTTACAGGGCACAACGCTTGGTTAAGTAATTAAACAAAAACATATAACATTTTGTCATCTCGAACGAAGTGCCTCCCA
>JAHDCK010000461.1 GCA_020629915.1 Saprospiraceae bacterium | reverse complement strand
CTTAACTATAATGGTTATATTTTTGTCCGTTTTTTTTAAACTCAATTAGTGTTAGTCGCGGATTGAGAATCTATAAATGGCCTGGATAACGGTTTTTATGCAAAAAACCTGAACCAAAAGTATAAACTACATTCCTAATCCTCATACATCACATCTTCTCCCATATTAAATAAAGTAAAAGCCATTTTATCGGCGGCTTCCTCTATCTGCTTTTTGGTAGATTTTCCGGCTCCGTGTCCAGCACTGGTTTCTATCCGAATCAACACCGGATTTATTCCCTTGTGATTTTCTTGCAGCGTGGCCGCAAACTTAAAAGAGTGCGCCGGAACTACCCGGTCATCGTGATCCGCTGTCGTGATCAAAGTCGCCGGATAAGATGTGTTTGGTTTTACATTATGCAAGGGGGAATAATCCATCAAAAAAGGAAAATGCTCCGGGTTATCACTTCGGCCGTAGTCCGTCGCCCAAGCCCAGCCGATGGTAAATTTGTGGTAGCGCAACATATCCAAAACGCCGACTGCCGGCAATGCCACCTGGTACAAATCCGGGCGTTGGGTCATACAGGCTCCTACCAGTAATCCTCCATTGGAGCGACCTTCAATCGCTAATTTATCCGAACTGGTAATGCCCTGATCAATTAAATATTCTGCCGCGGCCTGGAAGTCATTGAAGACATTTTGCTTTTCGCCGAGCGTTCCGGCCTTGTGCCATTTCTTTCCAAACTCCCCTCCTCCACGGATATTCGCAACGGCATAAACCCCATCGTTTTCGAGGATAATTGTTTTTTCTAAATTAAACTGAGGTAAAATACTTATATTAAATCCTCCATATCCGTATAAAAGTGTCGGACGCTTTCCATCCATTTTCAAACCTTTCTTATGAGTGATGTAAAGCGGAACTTCTGTTCCGTCATAACTTTTATAGGTAATTTGCTTAGTGACATATTCTTCTGATGGAAAATTGATCTTAGGTGCGCGGTATAATTTAGAAGATTTATCTTTTATATTAAATTCATATATAGAATTGGGTCTTGTATATGAAGTAAAATTATAATAGGCAACATCCTCGTCCTTCTTTCCGCTGATGCCATTGACCGTCCCGATGCCAGGTAGTTTGACTTCAGATTCGTATTGACCATCCATGCCAAATATTTTCAATTTGCTGGAAGCATTGGAAATATACCGGGCGATGATTTTGCCTCCAATGACAGAAACGCTTTGGATGACATCTTCGGTTTCCGCAATGATTTCTTTCCAGTTTTCGGGAGAAGGATTTTTAATATCGGCAAGGACAACTCGTTTGTTCGGCGCATCCAGATTGGTAGAAATTATTAATTTATCATCTATATTATCAATTACGCTATGATCATTATCAAAATTGGTGACAATAGGTTTGATTTGACGATTCTTTTTTAATCCTTCCGGTGTTTCCTTTCTCAAATCTTTAAAGAACAAAGCATTTCCACTCGTAGATTCGGAGGAATAAATAATGAGAAAACTTTCGTCCTCTGTTGTATATCCATAAAAGTTGGTCTGAGGGTTTGTTTTATCATCACATATTAAAATATCCTCTTTATCCGGTGTACCCATTTTGTGATAATAGACTTTATGAAATTCATTTTTACCGGAATATTTGGTATTGGATTTTGGGGCGGGATAACGGCTGTAGAAAAAGCCATCTTTAAACCAGGAAATACCTGAAAATTTTACCCATTTGATTTTTTCAGATAATTCTTTCCCGGAATCCAAATCTTTCACATATATTGTTCTCCAATCTGATCCGCCTTCCGCCAATCCATAACCAAAGTATTTTCCGTCTTTTGAAAAACTATACGTTCCCAAAGAAGTCGTTCCGTCATCCGATAATTTATTGGGATCGAGCAAAACTTTTTCCCCTTCTTCGGTGACTTCGTACAATACGGATTGATTTTGCAATCCATCATTTTTAAAATAAAACTGTCGCCCTGCTCGCTTGAACGGAAGCGAATACCGCTCATAATTCCAAATTTCAGACAAGCGTTCCTGCACAGCATCCCGGTAAGGAATATTATCCAGATAACGGAAAGTCACCCTGTTTTGCTCACGAACCCAGGCTTTAGTTTCGTCGCTGCTATCATCTTCCAGCCAGCGATACGGATCGGCAATTTCCTTTCCGTGATAAGTATCTACCGAATCTCCTTTAGCGGTTTCGGGATATTTTATAGCTAAACTGTTTCCGTTATCACTAGCAGAACCACCGTTGGTTTGGTTTCCGGTTCCATCTCCGGTAGAAGGTTGGCACCCAGCTAGTAGAATTAATAATGCTGTAATAAATGCAAAAAGGTTTCTCATTATATTTTTTATTATTTTATAGAATTAAATTTTAATGCAAAAAACAAAGGGCCTCTAATAACACTCCATTCGTATTTTCTCCCCCAAAATTAAAGATATTATTTAATTTTAAGGCAAAAGAATCCCAAACCATTCTATCAATTAAAATATTCTAATGCCTTCATTTACTAAAGACAAGTCCGTATTGCTATTTATCATCCTCGGTGGATTTTTTATAACTAATGCCCTAATAGCTGAATTCATTGGGGTAAAAATTTTCTCTTTGGAGAAAACGCTTGGGATGGAACCTTTAAATATTTCTTTATTCGGAACCGATAATCTGGCCTTCAATCTGACTGCCGGGGTATTGCTCTGGCCGGTTGTTTTTGTCATGACGGATGTCATCAATGAATATTTTGGAGAAAAAGGCGTGAAACTGCTCTCCTACCTCGCCATAGGATTAATTGTATATGCTTTTTTCATGTTTTTTATCGGGATTCGGCTGGTTCCGAATGATTGGTGGGCGAATGAAAGTGGCTTGAGTGAGGATCCAACTCTTAGTATTTCTAATATGAATCTGGCTTTCGCCAAAATTTTTGGGCAGGGACTTTGGATCATTATCGGGTCCATTATCGCTTTCCTCATTGGACAAATTGTGGATGTCTTGGTTTTCCACCGAATAAAAAAAATGACAGGGGAAGGTAAAGTTTGGCTTCGGGCGACGGGTTCTACTTTGGTTTCTCAATTCATAGATAGTTATGTCGTATTAGTTATTGCCTTTTATATTGGGGCGGATTGGCCCCTGGCGATGGTGCTGGCTATCGGAACCATGAATTATATATACAAATTTTTTATGGCTGTAATTTTAACGCCGGTTATTTATTTGGCGCATTATCTGATTGATGGTTTTCTCGGAGCGGAACTGGCAGCGAAGTTGAAAGCAGAGGC
>JAHDCK010000460.1 GCA_020629915.1 Saprospiraceae bacterium | reverse complement strand
TTTGTTGTACTTTTGAAAGCAAGTGCCTGCTAAAAAATTGAAAGCCTATATCCTCAGCAGCTGTTTGAGTTTATATTTGTTAAAATATAAACTCAAACAACTTCTAATAGTAAAATTAATTTTATAATATATTTTGAAGAAAAAGAAAAAAGACGACGAGCAATTCACACCTGAAAACGGACACGTTACTGATGAAGTGATTTCCCTTTCGGGAATGTATAAAACCTATTTTCTGGATTATGCCTCCTATGTAATTTTGGAGCGGGCTGTTCCCGGTGTCAATGATGGCCTGAAACCCGTACAACGGCGAATCCTTCATTCTATGAAACAAATGGATGATGGGCGCTACCACAAGGTGGCGAATATCATCGGGCAAACGATGGCCTACCACCCGCACGGGGACGCTGCTATCGGTGATGCTCTGGTCAACCTCGGCCAAAAGGACTTACTGATCGACTGCCAGGGAAACTGGGGCGATGCCCGAACGGGAGACGGAGCAGCTGCACCCCGATACATTGAGGCTCGCCTGACTAAATTTGCCCTGGAAGTCGGCTTTAATCCTCAAACGACAGATTGGCAATTGTCCTATGACGGTCGGAAGAAAGAACCGATTGCCTTACCTGTAAAGTTCCCGTTGCTGCTGGCCCAAGGTGTGGAAGGAATCGCCGTGGGACTGTCCACGAAGATCATGCCCCACAATTTTATAGAACTCATCAAGGCGTCCATTTCTATTTTAAAAGGAAGAAAAAGTAAAATTTATCCGGATTTTGCGACGGGTGGACTGGTAGATGTTTCTAATTATAACAGAGGAAAAAGAGGTGGAAAAATCAGGGTGCGCGCGCGCCTGCATGAGGTGGATAAAACGACGATTGCCATCCGGGAACTGCCCTACGGCATCACGACGAGCAACCTCATTGACAGTATCGTCAAAGCAAATGACAAGGGAAAAATCAAAATCAAAAAAGTCATTGACAATACGGCAAAGGATGTCGAGATTTTGGTGCATTTGGCTCCGGGCGTTTCAGCGGGAGTGACAATGGATGCGCTGTATGCTTTTACAAATTGCGAAGTTTCCATTTCCCCGAATGCCTGTGTCATCGTGGATGATAAACCATTGTTTACAACCGTAGATGAAATCCTTAAAATTAATGCCGAACAAACTAAGGATTTACTGCGGCAGGAACTGGAAATCCGCCAGGGAGAATTGCTTGAAAAACTGCACTTCGCCAGCCTTGAAAAAATCTTTATTGAAAACCGGATTTATCGGGAGATAGAAGAATGTGAAACCTGGGAAGCCGTGCTGGAAACGATAGACCGGGAATTGCACAAATATATTTCCACGCCGAGCCGAAAAACGAGAGCAAAAAAAGGCATCGTCAAACTGCTACGAGACATAACCGAGGAGGACATCGTTCGTTTGACAGAAATAAAAATAAAACGAATATCAAAATACAATACCTTTAAGGCAGATGAGTTAATCAAAAAACTCAATGCTGAACTCAAGGAAGTACGTCATAATTTAAAATACCTGACGGAATACGCTATTGCCTATTTTGAAAATTTGTTGAAGAAATATGGAAAAGGGCGAGAGCGCAAAACGGAAATCACGACTTTTGATAAGGTAGTTGTCACCCAGGTGGTAGCCAATAATACGAAGTTATACGTCAATCGGAAGGATGGATTTATAGGAAGCAGTTTGAAGAAAGATGAATTTGTTTGTGAATGTGCAGACATTGATGACATCATTGTTTTCCGTAAGGATGGAAAATTTATGGTAACTCGGATGACGGATAAAATATTCGTAGGTAAAAATATCCTGCACGTAGCCGTTTGGAAAAAAGGAGATGATCGGACGACTTATAACATGGTCTACGTGGATGCCGGATCAGGAAAATCATATATTAAACGCTTTAATGTAACGGCAATTACCCGGAACAAAGAGTATGATCTCACCAAGGGTGCCAAAAACTCTAAAGCGCATTATTTTACCGCTAATCCCAATGGAGAATCGGAAGTTATTCACATTCAATTGACGCAAAGTTCTACGGCGAGAAAGAAAAAATTTGAATTTGATTTTTCTGATATTGAAATCAAGGGGCGCAGTTCTAACGGAAATATTTTAACGAAATATCCCATCCGCAAAATCACCCAGGTTTCTCAGGGAAAGTCTACTTTAGGGGCTTTGCGTATCTGGATGATCGAGGCAAGTGGGCGATTGAATACAGACGAGCGCGGCGTTTATTTGGGGGAGTTTGATACTGGCGATCAGTTATTTGCTTTGTATAACGATGGAAGTTATGAAGTAACCGAGCTGGACTTATTAAAGAAATTTGATCCGAAAGAGGTATTGGAGGTGATGAAATTTGACCCGGATAAAATTGTCAATGTAATCTATTACGATGGAGAACGCAAGCGAACGCAAGTCAAGCGTTTTAAAGTAGAAACCTCCAAACTCAATGAAAAGTATTCTTTCCTACCGGAAGGCAAGGGGACAAAACTGCTCTACGCTTCTACCAAGGAAAGTCCAACCGTACAATACAATATGCGCATCAAATCCAAGACCCATACTTCTACGTTTAACATCGCAGATTTTATGGATGTAAAAGGCTGGAAGGCCCTGGGAAATAAATTGACGGATTATAAAATTACAACAGTGAAAGAAGTGGCGGATGGAACGGGAAAGGAAAAATTCAAGGCCGGAGATTCTGTTGATTTTGATGTGGACGGAAGTCAGAAAAAATTATTTTAAATATAAATAAAAAGTTGCGATTATATAATCGCAACTTTTTATTTATAGCTCCAATATTTTACTGGTACATTTTTTCCATTCGTCCAAAGTAGTTTTTATCTCCTCTGTACTCGCTTCCACAAAGCTAACTTTATCCAAAATAGCATCGCAGTTACACTCTTTATTTTCTACATATATAACTTTTTTCACAAGCATAACTTCGCCTGTATTTTGAGTTAACTCCTTTGTTGTTTCATCCCAATTGGTTGCTACTAATGCCGCAGAGTGCAAACCCAAACTTCCCAGCAAACAGGAAACAAAAACTAATATCAAATATATTTTTTTCATAATCGTTGTTTTTTTGATTGTTTTTCAATCGCTTTCACTTATAAGACAAAGCAAAAATCAAACACACTTATTATTATGAAAAAAAAATTCACCTTCTTTTTCTGCCCTGCTCAGTTTTTCAATCTGTAAGATCGACCAGTTTTGCTTTCACAGCATTTCGGCGAACAGATTCGATGCCTTTTTCCATAGTAGCCTTAGTAGCGTAGAGTTG
>JAHDCK010000025.1 GCA_020629915.1 Saprospiraceae bacterium | reverse complement strand
ATTATGAGGTGTGTAGGCTATTAGTATAGCCCGGTGTTTCTTGTCCGGCGAGACGCCTGACAAGGCATATTCGCCCCGTCAGGCGTCTCGCCGGACGGAAACCCGGGCTAGAATGCAAGACGACAACCACATTCTTTTATCCAGTTTAACTTGATTAATTTCTTTACTACATATATTTAATAAATCTTAGCCATCATATATTCATCTATATATTTTCCATTTATACGAACAGAATCTTTTCGGGTGCCTTCTATTTTAAATCCCATTTTTTTATATAAATGAATGGCATTTTCATTAGTTACAATGACACCGAGTTCAATGCGTCGGAGTTTATTTTTTATGGCCCATTCGTCCATTGCTTCAAAGAGTTTGGTTCCGATACCTTTATTGTGAAAAGCTTTTAAAACGCCAATCGCTAAAAAACCGGAATGCTGTTTTCTAATGAATTTGCTGCCATGCGCAACGAGGTAACCGAGTAAAAAACCGGATTGTTCGGCCAGGAAAATCGTTTGGTTGGGATAGTTTTTGAGTTCTTGTATAATCTTCCGAACAGTAGCAGGCGTCCTGACCCGTTCACCAGGTTCGGCTAGCATGAACTCGGTTTCCTGATCGATTTTCTGAACCAGTTCCATGTAGGCTTCGGTGTCCTCGGGTTTTATCTCACGGATAATCATATTGATAAAAAAATATTGTTTAGGCTTTAGCAATCTCTTGCAAAGAAACGGAAATTTTGCCACCAAAGTTTTCTCCGGGGCTTAAAATTTTTAATCCTTCCTTGTTATTAAAGGCGTTGACGTTGCAGGTCATGGGTTCCAGGGCAATACAATGGCGATCCGGCGGGATAAAAACCTGGAGGTAGGGAAAGTTTTTATCTGTTTGCAATTCTACTTGCAGGGATTTTTCGGCATTGGTCAGGCGGGTTTTGAAAGGGGCATTTCCAGCCAGGTGGAAGCAATTATCAAATTTGGTTTCTCCAATTTGATTTAAAGATAAAAACTTATCGTATAATTTTTCTCCCCCTACAGGGATTAAATTGTGATCCACTTCTACCCGATTACAAGCAGGCATTTGCAAAAAACTTACTTCAATATTTTCACTCCATTTAAAATAAGGATGCCAACCGATTCCAGCTGGCATTTTATTCTCTCCTGTATTTTTTATATAAATATAAATTTCAAGTGAATTATTTTTAGATAAAATATATTGCAGATTTACTTCAAAGGGGAAAGGGAAAGCATTTAAATTCCCATTATAATTATAAAACAAATCTACTTGTGCAAAATCTTCATTCAGTACAATTTCTTTTATATCAAATTTTTTATTTTTACAAAAACCATGAATAGAGCTTTCTGTCCTTGGATGATTTAGCTCAAAGTGATATTGCGTTCCTTCATAAGTGTATTTTCCATCTTTGATGCGATTGGGATAAGGAATCAACCAGTCGGATTTGGACCAGCGATGTGCTTGAAATGCTTCTGTATTTTCATACCTATCCAATAGTTCATATATTTTATCTTTACCTTCTAATTGAAGCGACATCAGGTTAGCTCCAAAATCCGGGATGATTTTGCAGGACTGTTTGCCATTGGTGATGTGTAGGCATTCGAAGGAACCGTAAGGACTTATATTTGCGGTAAACATATTTTATTTTACAAACAACAAATACCGCCCCGGAAAACCCGAAGCGGTATTTATAATAATAATATTCATCTCAATAAAATACTAAATTGTCATGATGTCCTTTTCTTTGGCATCGACATACTTATCGATATTATCAGTATATTTATTTGTCAAATTCTGAGCATTGTCTTCGGCCTTTTTCCCGGCATCTTCGGGATAACCATCCTTGACCGCTTTTTTTATTCCTTCCATGATTTCCCTGCGGGCATTCCGCACACTCACCTTGGACTCTTCAGCATAAGCTTTTACTTTTTTGACGAGATCTTTCCGCCGATCTTCCGTCAAAGGCGGGATATTGATGCGGATCATTTCGCCGTTATTCATAGGTGTAACGCCGAGGTTGGCTGCGAAAATCGCCTTTTCGATTTCTTCCAGCATATTTTTTTCCCAGGGCTGAATGGTCAGGGTACGGGCATCAGAAGCACCGACATTGGCCACTTGCGACAAGGGCGTTTGGGAACCATAATAGTCCACCGTGATCCCCTGCAACATCGTCGGAGAGGCTTTTCCGGTTCTTACTTTTACGAGTTCTTTTTGTAGCCGATCGATAGCTCCTTTCATAGAGTCTTCAGCCATTTCCATCATTAAATCAATTTCTTCCTGCATAATTGTTTGTTTTAATACCAAGCAAATATAAAAATTTCTTTTCGTTTATAGTGCCTGCCGCATCCCTTCAACTTCCCCTACACTTTTTGGGATGGGTTTTCCTAGAATTTTAAACCCACTATTCGTCACCAAAACATTATCTTCAATTCTAATTCCACCAAAATGGCGATAATTTTTTAGGGCGTCATAATTAATAAAATCCAGAAATTTCCCTTCAGCTTCCCACTGCTCGATCAAAGCCCGGATAAAATAAATCCCCGGCTCGACGGTCAGCACAAAACCCGGCTTGAGTTCTTTCGCTAAGCGTAACGCTCTTAAGCCAAACTGCTCACTACGGGTAAATTGTTCCCCGTATCCCACATATTTTTCTCCAAGGTCTTCCATGTCGTGCACATCCAGCCCAATTTGATGTCCCAGCCCGTGTGGAAAAAACAAGGCATGCGCTCCTTGGGCAACGGCCTCCTCCGGGTCGCCTTTCATCAGGCCCAGTTCGGTCAGTCCCCTTGCGATGATGCGGGAAGCTTCGAGATGGACATCCCGGTAAGCAATGCCGGGGCGGAGACTTGAGATAGCCTCCATTTCTGCTTTCAAAACAATTTCATATATTTCTTTTTGCTGTTGGGTGAATTGCTGATCCACCGGGAAGGTTCGGGTAATATCTCCGGCATAGTGGCGGGCAGTTTCCGCCCCAAAATCTCCTAGCACCAGTTGGCCATTTTGGAAGGTGTTACCGTGGTAGTGGTTGTGCAGGATTTCGCCGTTTTTAGTTAGAATGACCGGGTAAGCGAGATTCCCACCGGCACTTACGGCAATGCCTTCCGCCTTACCTGCCATAACTGCTTCGGTCATTCCTACTCTCGTTTTTCGCATGACAGTGGTTTGCATTCGGTGTGTGGTGTCGAGGGCTTTTTCCATTTCTGCAATTTCCTCGGCGCTTTTGATTTCTCTTTGGGCGACGATGGCTTTGATAAATTCCTCGGAGGCTTTTTCGGGGACTTGTTTGTATGGAATATTTAAATATTCACTTATCTTAAATTGATTTACCTTGCGATAAGGCGGGAGGAAGTGGATAGTTTGTTTTTTGGAATTTGCATTTTTTAAAATATTAGAAAGTTCGTTATCTAATTTTACGGATTCCACTCCGGCGAGTGCCCCGAGTTCTTCCAGGCTCAGGCGATTGCCCATCCAAATGACATGATCCATAGTGTATTCCTCACCGAAGATAATCGTCTGATCCTTATCCAGATCCATGATAGCCGCCATGCCGGGATAATCTAAACCAAAATAATATAAAAAATGACTATCTTGACGAAAATGATATACGTTATCTTTATAATTCATTCCAACTTCCTCGTTGCCGAGGAAAAGCAGAAGACCAGATTTCATTTTTTGTTTTAATTGATTTCTTCTGGATTTATAAATACTTGAATCGAACATAGTTTTTAATTATAATTTTTTATTAACAGTACAGCAAACTTTAGTTTGCTGATGGCGCTGTGATTGGTTTTTGCTCTCCTATTTTTTACGAGCACACTGTGGAACAAACTAAAGTTTGTTTTACTTCTTGCTGTGGAACAAACTAAAGTTTGTTTTACTTTTGGTGCGGAACAAACTAAAATTTGTTGTAGGCACAAAAATTAACAGATTTGTCTGAAAAGCCAAAATTTTATCTCACTTTTGAGCAGAAATTTTAAAAATGAAAACAGAGGAGAATAAAAACGGACAGCGGCTCAATAAATACATCGCTCACTCAGGGATTTGCTCCCGGAGGAAGGCCGACGAGTTTATCAAGGACGGAAAGGTAAAAGTGAATGGCCAGGTCGTCCGGGAAATGGGTTTCCGGGTAATGCCCGAGGACAAGGTTTACTTCAAGGGGAAGTTGTTGAAAATTACTAAAAACAAAGTTTACCTACTGATGAACAAACCCAAAAACACCATCACTACTGCCAATGATGAAAAGGGTCGAAAAACGGTTTTGGATTTGGTAAAAAATAAAGTAAAGGAACGCATTTACCCGGTCGGGCGACTGGATAGAAATACGACTGGATTATTGTTGCTCACCAACGACGGCGACCTCACCCGCAAGCTCTCTCACCCCAGTTTTAATGTAAAGAAAATTTATCACGCAACGCTGGACAAACCCATTCTACAAAAACATATCAATGAAATAAAAAACGGAATCACCTTAGAAGACGGCCCGATAAAAGTGGATGCGATTAGCCTCGTGAAAGATACGGATGGAACGGAAGTCGGGGTGGAAATCCATTCCGGGCGAAACCGGATCGTGCGGCGAATATTTGAACATTTTAAATACGAAGTAGTTAAATTAGACCGGGTTTATTTTGCAGGATTGACGAAGAAGGATTTGCCGAGAGGACGGTCGCGTTTTTTGACAGATAAGGAAGTTATTTTATTAAAACATTTTAAATAAGAAAACCAGATCGTCAAAAAATTGACGATCTGGTTTTCAGTGGTGGTGTCAGGTGGAACACCTGATCCGAAAAAAGGAAGTTATTTTATCCTGGTACTTTCAAAGCGATTGCTTAGCGTTTTGCCATTTTCCATTATAATTTCAATATCAAAAACAGCATTGACTACTCCATCCGGTGCTTCTGAAAGTTTGACTTCAAGGATTTGTGGAGCAGCTTCATAAAAAGTTTCGTTAGAGTTAAACCATTCTACAAATTCTTCTCCTGCCGAAGGTTGATTTAGAGGCGCATCATCATATATTAACACCTCAAATGTAACTACTTCTGCCATATCGCTGCCCGCAGGGTAATTCGCATTGTAGTCTACGACAGTGATCAATTTCAAATCCTGTATTTTTGAAACGGGCTTGTAGGGATATTCACAAGATAAAGCTTTCGCTACCGGAACTTCAGGTGGAGGCGTCAAAAACCCTTCCTGAACATCTGTAGTAAAAACCAATGCGGCATGATAATCCCCAAAGGGCAAAGTATCCGTTTGAGTCGTATCTACTGCATGTCGATATTCAACAGCAGTATCCGTCCATTCAAAAACATACTTTTCATTACAACAGGAAGCCAACAGCAATGGCAACAAAAAAATTCCAATAAATTTTTTCATGATTTAAAGATTTAGCAAGATTGCGTATGCAATCGTGGTGAAAAATTTGAATAAATGAAATGAAATAATGTAGAGGAGTACAACTATTGCTTTGTAGATAACAGCAAATATGGAGGTATTATTTTATATATTCAAACATTTCTTTTTCAAAGTGCCAATTTTGTCTAAAACGACAAAATGCAGTTTCGTCTGGTTTTAGCATTTTTATTCTACAAAAATAGTTATATTGCAAATGGTGATATATTGTATTAGAACAATTCATAATATTATTATGGTAAAACGGGGTTTATTTTGTTTATTGATTATTTTATCCTTAATAGGCTGCAATAAAGACCCTATCCCCGAATGCGAAAACCTCTGCCCGGTCAGTAGCGGTGAGTTTGTCGTAAAAAATATTTTCTTCCCCAATAATTTTGAATTATTTTTATCTGACCCAAATGGAGAAGTCCTCCTCCACCATCCGGCTGGGGAACCTTTTGATAGTTTAGTATTGGACTATTACTCCCCTTGCGGATTGGATTTAACGGCAATGCTTATTGAAGAGGATCGGTTTTATATGAACACCTATCGCGGGATTCAATCCGGATATAAATTATATCCTTTTCAGGAGGAAAATTGTATGGATTCCCTCCCGGAGCCTGGTGGAGATGTGACGGTAATTATGGATGCCCGGTTAATCATAAATGATATTGATCCACTCGAATATATTTCATTTGATGAGAGCAGGTTTAAAGTCTATTATGACTCTCTTGAAAGGCAGCTTTCCCTGGATTTTAGTTTAAATTTTTCCAATATCGTATCCATCCTTACCTTAAAAACCGAATCTTCAGATGAATATTATTCTTATGAATTAAATTCAAATAATTTTTCGACTTCAAACAATCTCGTCCTTCATGAAATAGATTTCAACATGATGGAAAAAGTAAATATGGTTCAAATTTCACCTCCCTCCTTTTCAGAGATTTCGAATACCGTCTTTGCTTATGAAAGCACCCGGAGGCTATTGTTGATAGAGAAAAAAATTCCTCCGGGCCAACCTGTTCTCGTACCGGAATTTTCAAATATTAATTATTATAATATACAACTAGGCGTCACTCGAAATAATCAATCCACTAATTATTACGGACTTTTTGAACCACCTTTGCAAGAACGAGAGTTTATTTCTAATCTCCTGACCTATCTCAATATGAAAAAAGATGGTTTCGTCTTGGATATAAAACAAGATTTTAATTATATAAAAAATGATTTTAGATTTAATCACCTAAACACTTTTTCCTTTTGGATCATCCATCAAACTGATAATTCCAGTCTGGCCTATAAGTTCCCTCAGATTCCTTCCACCCTTCTTGAAAATCATCCTTTTATAGAAAAAGCGATCAATAATCCTGATCATGCCTTAACAACTGTTATCAATAAAGAAAATGGAAATTTGGAGGAAGTTTTTCAATCCGGGTTCCAAATCTCCGACAATTGTTCCGGCAGATGGCGATCATTTTATATTTATTCATTTTAATAGCATTCATCATGTCCTCACTTGTAAAAAATATTTTGCTAAAACTGCCATTTAAATAAAATGACAGTTTCCAACCCTGAGAAACCAATGAAATTAATTTAAACATATAAAAAAACCCTGCAAGAAAAAAATCCTTGCAGGGTTTAAAATATAAATCAAAATTCTATTCAACTTCCTTCAACGCCAACCCCAATTCATCCAACTGCTCCTTATCTACTTTGGAAGGTGCATCGATCATCATGTCCCGCCCCTGGTTATTTTTCGGGAAGGCGATAAAATCCCGGATGACGGAAGAACCGCACATCTCCGAAACGAAGCGATCCAACCCGAAGGCCAATCCACCGTGCGGTGGCGCACCGTACTCAAACGCCCCCAGCAAAAATCCAAACTGCTCCTCCGCTTCCTCCGGCGTAAATCCAAGCAATTTAAAATTCTTAGATTGCAATTCCCGGTCGTGGATTCGGATAGAACCACCGGCAACTTCCGAACCATTCATCACCAAATCGTAAGCATCGGCCCGGAGTGACTTCATGGTTTCGTGGTCGCCATTGAGCATTCTTGGAATGTCTTCCTGCTTGGGTGAAGTAAACGGATGGTGCATCGCGTGGAAGCGATTCGAGTCCTCATCCCACTCCAAAAGCGGGAAGTCCAGCACCCAGAGAAATTCAAATTTATTCGGATCGCGCAGACCCATTCGCTCGCCCATTTCCAGACGCAGCTCGTTGAGTTGCTTGCGGGTCTTGTCCGTTTCGCCGGAAAGTATCAGGAGCATATCGCCCGGTTTGGCATCAAAGGCGGTGAGCCATTCCTTGAGTTGATCTTCGCCGTAAAATTTACCGACGGAAGATTTTACCGAGCCATCTAATCCGTATTTTACATATACGAGTCCTTTCGCTCCAATCTGTGGACGCTGCATCCACTCCGTGAGTTTTTTTATATCTTTATTAGAATAATTTTCCGCTTGTCCCTCTGCATTAATTCCTATAATAATTTCTGCATTATCAAAAACGGAAAATCCTTTTCCTTTCGCCAAGTCATTCAGGTTTTTAAATTCCATCCCGAAACGCGTATCCGGCTTATCCGATCCATAGCGTTCCATTGCCTCGTCATATAACATCCTCGGAATGTCCGGCAGGTCAATACCTTTAATTTCTTTAAATAAGTGTTTTACCATTCCTTCAAAGGTATTCAACACTTCTTCTTGCGTCACATACGACATTTCGCAATCTATTTGTGTAAATTCCGGTTGGCGATCAGCGCGGAGATCTTCATCCCTAAAACACTTAACGATTTGAAAATATTTATCAAATCCAGATACCATTAGAATCTGCTTGAAAGTTTGAGGGGATTGTGGCAAGGCGTAAAACTCGCCCTTGTTCATTCTACTAGGCACTACGAAATCCCGCGCGCCTTCCGGGGTACTTTTGATCAGGTTGGGCGTTTCCACTTCGATGAATCCTTGTGAAGCGAGATACTTCCGAACCTCTATGGCCACCTTGGATCTAAATATAATATTTTCCTGCATCTGTGGACGGCGCAAATCGAGGTAGCGATATTTCATTCGAAGATCTTCGCCGCCATCCGTTTCATTTTCGATGGTAAACGGTGGCACTTTACAGGCATTGAGGATGTCCATTTTTCCTACGACGATTTCTACATCTCCCGTCGCCCGGTTAGGATTTTTATTAGAACGCTCCCGCACGGCTCCTTCAATTCTAATGACAAATTCCCGGCCCAGCTTTCTGGCTTTTTCACACAAGTCCGCATCATCATCCATATTAAACACGAGTTGAGTGATACCATACCGATCTCGAAGATCGACAAATGTCATGCCTCCAAAATCTCTACCGACCTGAACCCATCCGCTGAGGGTGACGGTCTGTCCAACGTGTTCCATACGGAGTTCGCCGCAATTGTGTGAACGATACATAATAATTTGTTTTAAATATTAAAAAATTTATATAGAATTTATTTTTGGTTCGTTTGGTTTAGGCAGCTCATCAATTTAAACCGCCAAATTTTTAAAAACAAAAAAAAATTGTCATTCCGAACACAGTGAGAGATGACAAATTAAACCGACGATAATTTTCGGGGGTTAAATTTATCATTCTAGCTCGGTGTTTCTTGTCAGGCGAGACGCTTGGCAAGGCGAAATACGCCTCGTCAGGACTCTCGCCTGATGAAAACCTGAACTAGAATGCCAGCCAAAATGCTCCTTCTTTTATCCAGTTTAACCCAAAAAACGCCGCAAAAATAAAAGGTTTTACCTCCTTTTGAAGTATTAGAGTTCAATTATTCATAAATAGTTACAAAAAATTGAAGTTATTTGTAGAATCATTCCATCCGGAACAATTTTTTTATAAAAATAATTCATCATGAACCGCCTCATCACCATTTTATGCGCGCTTTTGCTTTTTTCCTGCAACGGCGACAAACCAGATGCCAAAGCAGAGAGAAAGGTATTTCACTACAATCAACCCAACACGGTAACTTCCCTCGACCCGGCTTTCTCCCGGAATCAAAGCAATAACTGGGCCGTCAATCACCTATACAATGGCTTGGTACAATTGGATGAAAACCTGAATGTCAAACCAGCGATAGCCAAGCGATGGGAAATTTCCAAGGACGGTATGGTTTATTTTTTCTACCTCCGGGATGACGTTTACTTCCATGACTCCGAAGTATTTAAGGATGGAAAAGGGCGACGGGTGACGGCGATGGATTTTGTGAATAGCTTTACGAGAATTATGGATTCGCATGTGGGTTCGCCGGGTGCCTGGATTTTTAAGGACAGGGTAGCCGATGTGGAACCCTTCAAAGCAGCGGATGAAAACACCTTTGTCATCCAAATGAAAAAACCATTTCGGCCTTTTCTGGAAATTTTGACGATGCAGTATTGTTCTGTTGTGCCGCTGGAAGCAACGATGAAATATCAGAAAGATTTTAGAAAAAATCCGGTGGGAACGGGTCCGTTTAAATTTGTAAAATGGAATGAAAATCAAACGCTGATTCTAAGTAAAAATGAAAATTACTTTGAAAAAGATGCCTCCGGAAATGCGCTTCCTCACCTTGACGGGGTGCGGGTGAGTTTTATCAATGATAGAAATACGGCATATCTGGAATTTAAAAAAGGCGAGCTGGATCACCTTTCCGGCCTGGAATCTTCCTACGTGAATGAACTGTTGGATAAAAGCGGCAACCTCCTCCCCGATTGGAATGGGAAGATCAATTTTATAAAACAACCTTTTTTAAATATGGAATATTTGGGTATCTCCCAGCGACCTAATGCTACCAAAGCCTTAAAAAACAAACTCGTTCGCCAGGCCCTTAACTACGCTATCGACCGGGAAAAAATGCTCCGGGAATTGCGGAACAATGTCGGACAGGCAGCCATCTCCGGTTTTACGCCCAGAGGTTTGCCATCCTTTTCTGCGGAGGTGAAAGGCTATACTTATGATATAAATAAAGCGCAGGAATTACTCAAAAAGGCCGGCTATCCCAACGGAAAAGGCATGGAACCGCTACAACTTTTTACGAATAAGGACTACCTGGATTTGTGCACTTACATCACCCGGCAATGGGAAGACCTAGGCATAAAAACTTCCATTGAATTGATGGAAAGTGCGACGCTCCGACAGATGATGGCTAAAGGACAGGCGGAGTTTTTTCGGGCATCGTGGATTGCAGATTATCCGGATGCGGAGAGTTTTTTCACGGTTTTTTATGGTAAAAATCCTGCGCCACCGAATTATACCCAGTATAACAATGAGGATTTTGATAAAATATATGAAGCGGGATTAAATGAAAATGACAATTCCAGGCGTTATGATATGTATCATCAGATGGATGCCAAACTGATCGAGGATGCTCCGGTGGTTTTTCTTTTTTATGACGAAACAGCGCATTTTGTAAAATCGAATATTAAAAACTTAAAACTGAATGCGATTAATTTGCTGGAGCTAAAACGGGTGCGGATGGAATAGTATCGGCGGTTTATTGGGTTTTAAAACATAACCGGCGAAAATAAATCGTGCTTGTTGCTAGTGTCAGGTGGGACACCTGACACGAAAACATTTTTCCCGTCAGGTGTCCCACCTGACGGTTTCAAGGTAGGATGCTTTAGGAAAAGTTCGGCGGTATTATTATAACTTCACTCAACCGCCGTCGGTAAACCAGAGTGATCTGGTTTATCTCTAGGAAGTGAAGAATAATGGTTCCCTGCGTTTACATCAAGAGGTTTCCCTGGAACCAGTTCTCTATTTCGTAGAGAAGATTCCTCACTTCGTTCGAAATGACAACCCTGTTTTTTTGTTTTTCAAAAGTTCGGCGGTTAATTATTTAAGTTCAATAAACCGCCTTTTCTTAAAAAAACAATGTTACAGCCAACTTTTTTAAGTAAAAAATCGTCTGTACTTTTGTAGTAGCAATCCAACAAGACACAATTCTGAAATCACCTCATATTCTAACAGAAACTATCTAGTAGAAACTTCAATTTATTTTAATTAAAATTTTATATAAAAACTAAACAATTATGAAAAGTTTTAAAATCATTTTATTGTCTTGTCTTTCAATGACTTTTATCGCTTTTCAGGGTCTGGCCCAAAACGTGACCATAGAAGGATATGTCTTTGAAGATAATAATCGGGGTTACCTCAATGATGCGCGGATAACCGTTCTGGAAAGGGGCTTTGAAAAGGCGACGGCCTCCACAGATTTACAGGGAAAATTTGTAGTAGAGGTTCCTGCTGATGGAGATTATGTTGTTAAAGTAAAGAAAAATGCCTTTGAACCTGCCCAGGAAGAAATTTCTACCAAAGGAAAAAGTGAAGGGGAAACAGTTTATACAAAAATTGCCCTCACGCGCTCACCAGGTTATATTTTTGAAGCGACAATTGCAGAATTATCTTATTCCGGTGAGTCCGCTGCATTGGATAGCGTACGCATTGAAATTTATAACAATACCAAAGAACGAGAAGAACTTTCCATCGATGCCAATCCCAATCACTTATTCAATTTTATATTTGAACAAGGAAATCATTATACACTTCTGCTTAGAAAAGAAGGTTATTTCGCAAAGCGAATTGAAGCGAATGTAAATGTAAACGGTTGTTTGCTTTGCTTTGAAGGATTGGGAAGAGTGACGCCTGGCGTGAGCGATAACCTAACGTTGGACGGTGGATTCAAGCAGGGAACGCTGGGTTCTAATATTGATATGAAACCTATTGAAGTAGGCCGAAGCATTAAAATTGAAAATATTTATTACGATTATAATAAATCGGATATTCGTCCGGATGCGGCTATTGAGTTGGATAAACTCGTCAATGTCATGAAATCCAATCCGCACCTTGAGATAGAACTCGGTTCGCATACAGATTCAAGAGGATCAGATACTTACAATCAAAAATTGTCGCAGCAAAGAGCGAAAGCTGCGGTGGATTATGTCATCTCCCAGGGGATTCCATCTAATACTATTTCGGCCAGGGGGTACGGAGAAAGCCGTCTGGTAAATAGTTGCAAAAATGGTGTCACTTGTTCGGATGCCAAGCACGAACAAAACCGAAGAACGGAATTTACTGTAATCGGTGTCATCAAGAGCGATATGGATAATCGTCCGCTGCGGGAAATCATTATGGATGAAAAACTAGCGATGGGTTCTTTTGGAACGGGTGATGTTCTGGTCATTCCTCCCGGGGCAAATCCCAAGGATTACATGGGAGGAGGAGCCGCGCCTAAATCTGATAATGTGCCCAATGCTTTGCCTTCTGATTCTGGCATGAGTGGAGGAAATCTTGAAAATCACGATGGGGTTTTAGTTATCCCTCCGGGTGGAGAGGTGCCGGATTTTATAAAAAAACAAGCGGAACAGGCCAATAAACAACCGGTAAAAACGCCCACCATAGAAACGACTCCTGAGGTTGAAACTCCTGCGCCTCCTTCAAGCGGCAATATGGGAGCAGAGGTTCCGGGGCCACCGCCTACTTCCGTGGAGGATATAGAGGAGCATTTTGCTGAAACACCTCCGCCCTCTCCGAAAGAATCAAAAATGGAACTTGCTCCCGAAAAAACCATTGAAGATAAAATGAGTGAAATTGAATCGGCGGTGAAAGAGAACTCTGGTTTTGTTCCATCTACCAAATCGCTTCCTTCAGGTTATTCAGGGTATCGGGTAGAATTTTTCCGTTCGGCTTCTCCCTTGCCAAAAAGTCATATTATTTTTAAACAGTTTGGAAATATTACCATGGAGGAAACGCAGGATGGAGCTTATTCATATATGTTGGGGGAATTTAAAAAAGAGAACAGTGCGGAGGATTATCGCCAAACTATTTTAGTGAAGCGATTTCCAAAATCTAAAGTCATCCAATACGACAAAGGGCGAAGACTAAATTAGATATATTATTTTTTATACAATTAAAATTAAACAAACATCATGCAAAGATTAATTTTATTTTTTCTGACAATTTCATTATTGTTTGGTGGACAAGCTGAAGCGCAAAAATTGCTGCAACCCATGGATGGGTTTTCTAAAAAGAAGCCTGCCTATATTACCCTTAAAAGGGATGGAAAGGAAAAAGAATATACCATCCAAAATATAAAAAGGAAAAAAGGGCTCATCAAAGAAATCATCGTCAAGGATAAAAAGAAGAAGAAACTAACTATAATGCCCGAAGATGTATCGAATATGTTTTTACCTGAAAGCGGTTTCAATAAATTTGGTCGTGAATGGGGAAATGCATTTGATGCTCAAACCTGGGGTGACGATGGTCTTCAGGCTGAAAAAAGGTTTAAGGACGGTTATGCTTATTTTGAGTATACAGAGGTAATGGTCAAAAAGAAAAAACGCCCTCTCCTCATGCAGCTGCTCAATCCTTCATTCTCTTCCAAAATCCGAATTTACCACGATCCTTTGGCTAAGGAAACCATGGCACCATCTGTGGGTGGCATTACAGTTGCCGGAGGAGATGACAAATCCTTATATGTGAAAAAAGGAGATAAAACTGCAGTTCGTATCAAGAAAAAAAATTACGACAAAGAATTTTCAAACTTGTATGGGGATTGTAAATCATTTATGAAAAAAAATAAGCCAAAGTGGAAGGAGTTTGCCAAGCAGGTTCACGCCTATACTTTTAAGCACTGCGTTGCAGGAGAAAAAGGTGGTGAAAAAGATAAGATGAAAGCGCCTAAAAAAACTAAAAAAACGGAAAAGGCAGATCACTAATTAGTTTTTAATGAATATAAAAAACCCAAACTCAAATGAGTTTGGGTTTTTTGTTTTACTCTTTTTTATATAACTCTAAATCTCCTTTGTCGTTCAACTTCCGGGTAGCCCAACCCTGGTTTAAGGTCATCCAAAGTTAAAAGATATATTTTTGTTTTCGTAAGTTAATAAACGTTAGCATTAACGTTAAAAGGGCTCCTGCCAAAATGCAAGAACCCTTTTCTTTTCAACCATTTTCTTTTTTGTTACCTCACAACCATTTTTCCTGTTTGGACCACCTGACCACTTTCTCTAATCTGAAAGAAATAAATGCCAGTGGACAAATTTTCTCTTTTTATATTAAAATAGCCGGAATTTGTTTCCTGTATCTGATGCGTTCTGCCTACAGTATCTAGTATTGTTAATTCGTATATTTTATTTTTATAACTTAAAATTTCAATCGTTGCTTCTTCTGTAAAGGGGTTGGGGAAAACTTTTATTTCGGCTGATTTTTCAGGGACATTTTCCGCATGAGTATCCACGAAAATTTCTACAAAATTTTCTCCGAGGGTATGCTTCGTTTCGTTGGTAATCACGGGCGCATTGTAATCAAAATAAATCGCAGCAGAATTATTTATTACTGTCCCTAGTGGCGTGGTGGTTTTGGGTTTGATTTTGAATTTCACAAAACCGTGCGACCGCAATTCGTTTACATTGCTATCAGGCAACATGATATTATTATAAGTAAAAACAAATACGTTTCCGGGAGATATATCGAAAGTATAATCGTGACTGCTTGCACCCAATTGGAGGGTTTCAATATCCAGATCTTCAGAAATGGTATCCCTAATCACCACGAGGAAAGCTGTATCTGTCCCCGTATTCTGAAAACGTATTTTATATTCTATATATTGATTGGGTTCGATAAAATGCTCATCGCCATAACCTGTCGGGAAACCCTGCTTGTCGTTTGGATCAAAAGCACCGATGTTTTCCTGGCAATCTATTGAAACGAAATAATCGGCATCATCCTGCGAGAATTGATTAAAAATGCCTTGTGCAAAAGGATTATCCGTACAACTTTCAATCGTTACACTAGGCATACTTTGTCCCGGATGACCCTCTGCCTGTGATGCTTCCATCCGGACGACCAGGCCATCCGCCGGACAAACGATAGTGGTATCCTCTCCACTTTCTAATTTAAACATTCCTGTTTTTAATATAATATGATCTTCCACTACAAGAAAGGTTCCGTCATCAGACATATCCCCATCTCCAATATTTCTAATATTAAAATGTACCGAGTCTCCTACGCAAACTCCTTCTACTTCAATACTTGATCCATCCCATAGCGCATTTGCAGGAAGACAAATAGAATCCGGATAAATATGAGATTCCACACAATGTGTTTGACCTAGAATAGTAGAATCACAATCAAGGTAAACGGTTAAATCAAAAGAGCCACATTCCCAACTCTCTAACATTCCAACATCAAAATAATATATATTATTAATAGAATTTACCGGAGGTAGTGTACTGGAAACAAAAGTCATAAGGGGATCAAGGGTCACTTCGATAACCGCTGAGGTATCCATATCTGCCCCATCATTACAATAGGAAACCGTATATATATTATCAAAGCATCTTCTAAGGAAGGGCGTACCAATATCCGTAGTGAGGTAAGGGCAGTCCACTACGAGCTGGAACCCAAAGTCCTGGTTATACGTATTATAAAATCCTACTATATCTAAGGAAAAGTTATTATTACAAATATTCCAATATGGATTAGCATTATTTATTTTTATATTATAAGAACCCGTATCTAATTGTATTTCGTAATTTCCCAGAGAATCTGACAGCCCATAAAAGGAATAATCCGTTCCTTCTGCTTCCACAACGATATTGGTTACCCCTTCTTCAATCCCTCCTTTCAGACAATCAAAATCTAAGTCTTCATATACGTTTCCATACAATACATTTGAATACAAATAACCATCCGCATTAATTTTAGCCACATATGCCTCAGGACCTTGCGGACCTGAATTTGTACGGCCTACAAGAGCATATCCTCCATCACTTGTTGCAATTCCCCTATTAGTGCTATTGGTACAACAAAAACCATAAGTTTGCCTCCACAACTCATTCCCGTTAGCATCTACCCGCAAAGCTAAATGCGCTCTTCCAATTGGACTATCATTATAATCCTCAAACCCAAAAGCTATCAATCCACCATCGGGTGTTTCTACCACATCATGAAACCCTAACACGATTAGGTTTGTTCCGAAAAAATAATGTGTTTGATAGGCTCCGTTGGAATTTAAAATAATGATGCCCGCCTGAGCAAAACCTGCAATATTACCCTCAAAAAGAGCAGCAATTGCCAGATTCCCATTGGACAAAAGTTCCAAACCCATTTTTGTTTCATACACAGCAAAGCTATCGTGGTATTCGCTGTTGATCAAAATTCCATTGGCATCCAAATGATAAATAACAGGGTGAGTAATTGAAGTTCCGTCCGGATCCCAGGAAGCCAAAAGGTAAATTTCGCCATTATCCGCAATTTTGATTTCCTGAACTCGTCCGCCGATTCCCGGTATTGGATCTTCGTATTGGTATTCCCACAATAAATTTCCGGACACATCAAATTTTCCGGCATAGGGAACTGCATCTTTATATCCCCCGGTAATAATTGAGCCATCATTCAAAACTTGTATATCATAAATTCTACCCTGGTTTCCCGTATAATCCCATTCAAATTCTCCCTGTGAATTAGTTTTTAACAAGTAAATAAACTCATTATATGTTCCGCCTGCAATATATCCATTATCTGGCATCAGTCCCCCGGCAAATCCTCTGGTAGAATCTCTGTAGGTTTTGGTCCAAAGTGCTTCGCCATTTGGTTGAAGTTTCACCATTGTCAATGAATAGTTACCCAAACCAAAAGAACCTCCTACTGCAACATATCCCCCATCCACAGTTTGAAAAATATCCTCTCCCATATTTACTAAACCAGAGTCAGGCATTGGATAAATATTTTGCCATCCCTGACCCAAAACACCATTCGCTATTAAAATAATCCCCAAAAGTCCTATCCATTTAAATATCTGTTTTTTCATAGTATGTATTTTTATATTTTATAATCTTTTTCTAATCGTGGCAAAATAAAGCGCGCTTTAATGATTACTGCCCACGATACAAAAATGAGGCATTGCAATTGGGTTTTCAATACCAAAAAACAGTAAAAATCGGATTTTTTTTGTAAAATTGTCCTTTAAAATACTCATTTTCAATTATTTACTAAAATAATAATCGGAAAAATGAATGAAGCAAAAGTCTTTATTTCATTAAAAAAACTGGAAAAAAGCGAACTTCGGCGGTTTCGGAAGTTCGTTCGGTCCACATATTTTAATAAACATAAGGAAGTCATCCGGCTTTTTGACTATTGGGACCAGTCATCTGAGCGACATTTCCAGGCAGAAAAAGTCTTTGCGCACTTATTTCCAGGCCAGGAATTTGATGCTAAAACCCTGCATCATATTAAAAATTATCTACTGGAAGTTTTAGAAAAATTTTTGGCGTTGGAGGATTGGCAACAGGAACAAAACCGCTCAGATATTCACCTAATCCGCGCTTACCGGAAGAAAAATTTGTTACCCGCTTTTGAAAAAAATCTAAAAGCGGCACAAAAAAATCTGGAAAAAAATTCGTTGAGGAATGCCCAGCATCTCAAGCAAAAATACGAGCTGGAATTAGAACAATATGATTTTTCACTATCTCAGGGACGGAATGCCATTTTTAATTTACAGCAGCTTTCTGATACTTTTGATATATATTTTATTGCTAATAAATTAAAAACAGCCTGTCTACTCAAGGCGCATCAGACCGTTGTAAAAAATGAATATAAAACGGGTTTGCTGGATTCGGTTTTGCATTTTATAAAAAACCACTCCTGGCTGAAACATCCGGCTATTGGAATTTATTACTACGCCTACCTCGCCTTATCCGAACCTGATGAGTCTGCACATTTTTTTCAATTAAAAAAACTCATATTTGAAAATACAGCGTTATTTCCTTCAAAGGAGTTAAGAGATATTTTTTTACTGGGGATTAATTTTTGTATAAAAAAATTAAATATTGGAGAAGACGCATTTTTAAACGAGTTACTGGAATTATACGAAACCGGATTGAACTCAGAAATTTTTCTGGAAAACGGCCTCCTCTCCCCTAATACCTATTATAATATCAACCTTGTAGGACTCAAGGCCAAACGCTTCGATTGGGTGCAACAATTTCTGGATCAATACAAGGAACATTTACCCAACTCTATTAAAGAGAATACTTATAATTATAATAAATCTATATATTATTTTAGAAAACCGGATTATCCTAAAGCGATGGAGCTTTTGCGCTCAGCAGATTTTGACGATCCGCTACACAACATCACGAGCCGGACGATGCTGCTTCAGATTTACTATGAACTTCAGGAGGAAGATGCGCTTCATTCCCTCTTGGATAGTTTTAAAAATTATCTATATCGACAAAAAAAACTGGGCTACCACAAGGAGCGTTATTTGAATTTTATCAAGTACACTAAAAAATTATTAAAACTAAATTTCTATAATAAAAAAGAAGTAAATATTTTTAAAAAAGAAGTGGAAACATTGGGTTCTATCAGCGAGAAGCAATGGTTATTGAAACAAGTAGAAATTTTCAAACGAAAGGATTAACTTTGAGGAAAAATTCAAGCAATGATATTACCATTTAAAAAAAATATTATAGAAATAAATTCATTATCTGAATTTCAAGCCCACGGAAAAAACCTCACCAACTGCACCTTGAAAAATATCGACTTTCGGGAAAGTCAGGTTCAATGGGAAGATTATTTATTTTTTCACACGACTTTTTTAGGATGCCATTTTCCTTCCAATGATGTTCTTTTTTTAAATTTAAAAAATACACATATATATCCTAACTTCCCCAACCTTCCCTACAACCCTTACCGCAATCAACTCTATTCCTGGCAGGAACTTTTGGAAGGTTATTCTCCTGAAACGGATAATAGCATTGATTATAAAATATATAAACATTTCTCTCATTCCAGATACAATCCCGACATCAACGAAGCACTAGCGCAACGCATCCACGACCACGCCATTGATGATGCCCTGCGGGATTTTATCGGCCTGGATGAGGATGGAATGGTGCAGAAAAAAGTCGTCGGTATCATGGGCGGACATTCGACTCTGCGTACGGATGCCTTTTTTAGTCGAGTGGCATTTACGGCAAAAAAACTGACAGAGGCCGGGTATTTTGTAGCGACCGGAGGCGGGCCGGGCATTATGGAAGCCGGAAATCTCGGAGCTTATTTCGCCGGGCGACCTGACGGTGAACTGCAACAAGCGATTTCCATTTTGTCCGCTGCTCCTTCATACAGAGATAAAAATTATATACAAAAAGCGAAAGAAGTAAGGGAGCAATTCCCCACCGGATCAGAAAGCCTGGCCATTCCTACCTGGTTTTATGGGCATGAACCCAGCAATCTTTTTTCGGAGCATATCGCCAAATATTTTTCTAATAGTATTCGGGAAGATACGCTTTTGGCCTTGTCTATGTACGGGATTGTCTTTGCGCCGGGAAGTGCGGGTACGACCCAGGAAATTTTTCAGGATGCGGCTCAAAATCACTACGCCACTTATGGATATTTTAGCCCGATGATTTTCCTGGGCAAGGAAAGATACACCGAAAAAACAAATATTTACTCTTTAATATGCGACTTGAGCAAAGAAAAAGAATATGGGAAGTTATTACATTTGACGGATGATCCGGAATCTGTTGTGGAGTTTATTCAGGAACATCCGCCTGTGAAAAAGGAAGAAAAACAGGTTTAGGGTTCACTACAAAATTACTCCCAAAACACCTGATCAATTTTATCTATATAATCCTGACTTGCGAGTTTTTCCAATATGTTTTTCCAATCTTTTTGATGGGTATTTCCGATACACAAAACTGTTCCCCGGTCACAACGAATCCTCCCCTTGCCCTTGGGAAAAAATTGAAGAGAAGGATCAATCGCTTTTACTTTTTCCTTTTTGCTATCCCCTGCCGGAATACAAAATTCATAGTCCACCGCCACTTTGCCAGTAGCGGGCCCGGCTAAACCATTTTCATCTAATTTTGATAAATCAAATGTTATTTTTTCAGATTGTTTAGACATACTTCCCTTACTTGTTGTTTTTGGTTGACAACAAAAAAAACTAATCCCTAAAATAATACAAAGTAAAATTCTCATTAAAATTTAAATTTATTATATCATTAAAGTTTTAAATTCAATACTTTTGAAACAAACTCATCCAGGTCTTTATTCTCTCGAATATTGACACCAAG
>JAHDCK010000024.1 GCA_020629915.1 Saprospiraceae bacterium | reverse complement strand
TATTAACATAAAAAAAAGTGAAACTCTCATTTAAATAAAAAATTATTATATCATTAAAATTTTAAATTCAATACTTTTGAAACAAACTCATCCAAATCTTTATTCTCTCGAATATTGACACCAAGACGCACAACAACCATATCGTGCTCTGGCAAAATCGTAACGCTTTGTCCCTGAAAACCAGACATCAGATAGGCCTCTTTTGGCATTTTTGGAAAACGGGTTTGCCGGGTGTTTGTCCAGAAGTGCGCTCCGTATTCTCCTTTGGACGGTGGCGTGGGCGTTCGGGTATAATCTACCCATCCCGCCGGCAATATCCGCTCCCCTTCCCAAACGCCATCCTGCAAAAATAATTGTCCCAGCTTTGCCCAATCTCTGGCCGTTGCCCAGCAAAAAGAGGAGCCAACATAAGTTCCCGTGGCATCTGTTTCCATCAAGGCACTCCTCATCCCCAGCTTATCAAATAACTCTTCGCCTGCAAAGTTATAATATAATTTATTATTGTTTTTATATAAATTTCGTATAATTTTTGAAAGAATATTTGATGTGCCGCTAGCATAATCCCAATGACTTTCCGGTTGGAACTTCAGGGGCAAATTTAAGGCATAGTCTCCGGCTCCCTTTTCCAGAAAAAGCATTTTGGTCGCATCGCTTTTGTAGTAATAATTTTCATTGAACTTTAATCCCGTGCTCATGCGCAGCAACTGATCGATGGTGATATTCCTGCGGTCATCTTTTTCCCATTCTGCAAACAAATTTTTATCATTCAAATTTATTTTTCCTTGTTTTATTAAAATTCCAAACAAGGCATTGGTTATACTTTTGGTCATCGACCAACCCATTAGTCGGGTATTTTTATCAAAGCCATTGGCGTAACGCTCCGCCACCAATTGACCATTTTTCAAAATAATGATTGCCCGGGTTTGCTTGTGCCATCCATCCCGATTTTTTTGAAACTCCCAGTCGAGTATTTTTTCCAATTCAACAGAATCAAAGTTATTCGTATTTGATTTTTCAAAAAATTTACTGGTATCATTTTTTGCCCGAAGAAAATTTACCGGAATTTTTTTGATAGAATCCGGTTCATCCTGATGTATCAAAGTGGAGCCAAACCCATCCCGGTAAATGGCGGTCTGTTGAAAAAATCCGTAGAAGCTGGAAGTGACGGTTTTGTTTTTTTCGTCGATTTTATTTTTTATAAAATGAAAGGGAAAAACGTCATCGGAGAGGGTTTGAGGATCTCGGCCGGCTACAAAAACAGCACTGCAATAATACTTCGCATTGTAGGCAGCAGCAATGGGCAAAATTTGATATAAATAAAATATCAATGCAATAAGCAAAATAAAACTCAACCAAAACAACATTTTAAATATATTTCTAATCAACTTTTAAAGTATAGTTAGTCATGGAAAAAACGAATCTGTCAGGTGAGACACCTGACAGGAAAAGGACAAGTGAGACAACTGACAGGAAAAAGATTGCAACTGAATTATAAATATATTTTTCACCATCCTGTTTTAAATAATTTTGTCGCTCCTTTTAACCCGCATTTTTGAAATTTATGATAAGCCTTTCCGGCAGAGGCCCGGATTTCGCTTCCTTCTTCCCCCTTGCTCCAACTTTCAATCGCCGCTTCTAAAACGTAGGCTTCCGGAGCCAATAAGTGCGTCGTAGTCAATACAGGAAAACTTCGTGTCGCTTTAAAATGTTCTTCAAAATATTCAAAAGAATAACATCCAATTACCATTGCTTCCCGTTGGATTTGATCTGTCAATTCATGATAGGCAACACTTACATCCATCAATCCATTATGCCCGTTAAAAATCATTAAATCTGCATTTTTATATAAATAAATTTTATCTTGATCAACCAGCAGGGAATCCGACTGCCTCCCGGACAAGCCTCCAAAAAAATCATCCAGGCAGTTTTTCATTTTATCGCCCCGGTAGGCATCTGCAATGATATAAATATCCGACGCATTGGTATTTTTCTGTTTTAAAACAATTCTCTCCAGTACATTTTTATTTATATTTTTTTGAGAATGGAGGAGCTTCCATTTAGATGAATTTTTAAAATAACTTTTTACACCATATTTTGCACCCCAGTAAAGATTATTTTTCAAATCAAATCCATTCCCCAATTTTGAGGAAACAGGAACGATGCCCTGATTGTCATTATCACATAAAGGCACCAGAATATGTACAAATAACGGTTTTTTATTTATAATTTTTTTCTGTAATCGGGCAAATGACACCTCTCGGGAAACGGCTTTGAATTCAATTACTTTTTCCGGTTTGACAATGGAACCTACCTCTTTGATTTTATTAACAGTTGGCGACTCCGCATCCTGACATCCCAAGGTAAAAATTATAATAAAAAACAATATTTTAATTCTATCCAAAATCATACACCGTAACAGCCACTTTTTTATCAATTAAAGCATCTAAAATAATCGGTTCAATTTCTTCCCATTTTCCTCCGGCTAAGCCACATCCAATCCTTGGCATGTGAACCGAAGCATTTAATTCAATAGCCTTTGCCCCTAAACTTTTCAACCCCTTTTGAATTGCATCATACCGAATGGGTGGGGAACCATCCGCTCCTTTTCGGAGTTTGTGTTGGCCTATCAAATTAGCAACCCAAAGATTGTCTTCTACGGCCACAAGTTGCAATGCTCCCAACTCAAACCCTTCTCCGGAAGCATACCAGGCTCGGTACTCTTTTTCCGGTTTTTGCCATCTTCTGGAAAGTGCCATTACAAATCCCTTGCCCCAACCGCCAATATCATTACATATATGAACAATAATTTTATTGTCTTCTCCTATAGGAGTAGTTGCATCTCCTTTTATATAATTTATGTTCATTCCTAAATTCTTTAAACATTATTTAATATAATAAAAATTATTAATCCTCCAAAAACAACCCCTTAATCTCATTCGCATCTTTAGCCTTTATTCTGCCACTCAGTAACAGGCGCAATTCCCTCCGACGCATAGCCGACTCGTAGCGTTTTTTCTCCTCGCCGGTCAAGGCCAAAACGGGCGGAGCCGGGGTGGGTTTCATCGTCTCGGCATCCAATCCAACGAATGTAAAATAGGCTTCGTTGCATTTCCGATGATTGCCGCCTACCATTTTTTCGGCAAAGACTTCCACGAAAACTTCCATCGAGGTACGGAAAGCGCGGGTCATGCAAGCCTTAATTGTAATGACATCCCCGTTGTGAATGGGCTGCTCGAAGGAGACGTGATCCACCGAAGCAGTCACGGTATAAGAATTGCAATGCTTAGCAGCACAGATGCCTGCGGCGATGTCCATCCAGCGCATTAAATTTCCACCCATGAGATTGCCGATGGGGTTGGTATCGTTGGGCATAATCAGTTCTGTCATGACCGTTTCAGATTCGCTGACTTTCCGACGTTGAAGAGTTGACTCGCTCATATTTTTTTATGCAAAAAACGCTAATTTTTAAGAGGGCACAAAATTTTGTTTTCCTAGAATTTTCTTTTCCTCCGGTTTATCATAGTTTGCAAAATGATTAAAAAGGTAGTAATTTGTAATAAACTAATTTAAAGATGGAAGCCAAGAAATTAGAGAAGGTTACTTTTAAAGAATATTTAAATATTGAAGCCGCCGGGGAAGTCAAATATGAATTTCATGACGGTGTGATTGTATCGCTAGCCGGAGGCTCTATAGAGCATGGAATTATTTCTGGTAACAGCTTTCTTGCTTTGGCAGAAGCACTAAAAGGAAAACAGGGGGCTTGTCGTCCCCTAAACAGCGATGTCAAATTACATATTGAAGCCTCTAATAAATATTTATACCCCGATGTAATGGTTGGCTCGTTGGAAAAAGCAAAACACAATCCACATTCCGTTAAAAATCCTACCGTGATTATTGAAGTGCTTTCCAAATCAACTGAGAGTTACGATCGTGGAGATAAATTTTTCATGTATAAGAAAATCCCTGCTTTAAAAGAGTATATTTTAATCGACCAGAAAGAACCCATTATTGACATATACGAAAAAAAGGCAGACTTATGGAAGATTTCAAGAATAGAGGGTCTTGGAAAAACATTGTTAATTCCATCCTTAAAAATAGAATTAAAAATAAAAGATATTTATAAAGATGTTTTTTGATTCCTGTTTTTTTATCCCATTTTGGTAAACATTTTTACATCTTTCCCGTAAAAGTACCTTATAAAACACTTTCCCGTCTAAATTTACAGTTTCAATAAAAATGCTATTCATGAGACAACTCTCTTTACTTATACTACTTTTATTGTCTGCTCAATTTGTCACCGCTCAATACAACGGTCAGCGACTCGGCATTAAAGACCGAACTGCCCCCGAATGGGATGTTCCCTACTGGCTGGATGAAAGAGGCCGGGAAACGGCTCCTATCCAGGTGACGGATTTTGATGGAAAAGTTCGGGTGATTTTTACCTTTCAAAGCTGGTGTCCCGGATGCCATAGTACTGGATTCCCTACCCTGCAAAAACTGGTTAAACATTTTGAAGGTCAGGACGAGGTTGTTTTTCTGAGTATCCAGACGGCCTTTGAGGGTGAACGCACGAATAACAAATCCAAACTTAAAAAATTACAAAAAAAATATAAATTAAATATTCCTTTTGGACAAGATCAAAGTTCTGTTAATACAGCAAATGATCCAAGCGTCCTGTACTTGTACCGCACTGGAGGAACGCCCTGGTTTATCGTCATTGACAAGGAAGGAAAAGTCGTATATAATGATTTTCAAATTCACTCCCGGCGAGCGATAGATTTGGTGGAGGGATTGCTAAAAGAATAATTTTTATATATTTGCAAAGGACAACCTCAAATTTATTGAAGATGAAATACAAATGTTCTTGTTGCCAAAAACACGTTGAAGAAAAAAATATAAAAAAAACAGCTTCTATTCTTCCCTTTGATGGTCTTCCGAAAATGGAAGGACAAACTCCGCTTCAGGGATTTTTAGCGGTTATTAAAAATCACAATTTGTATCAATGGGCCTGTGATGATTGTCATCAAAGTAAAAAGGCCATTTTGGGTAATCCCAGAAAGCAGTTTTACACTTTCAAAAATCCCTGGGATTCTGCTACTCCTTACCTCGCCTATTTTGATAAAAATTTTACCTGTAAAACCTGCGGGGAAGATTTTGTTTTTGCAAAAGAAGAACAACAGCATTGGTATGAAAAATTAAATTTTGTCGTATATTCCAAACCTGTCAATTGTCCGTCTTGTCGAAAAGAAATCAGAGATGCAAAAAATTTAAATACGGAATTATCTGGTTTATTGAAAGATGGTGATCCCAAGGATAAAAATGCTTTGATTAGAATTGCGGAAATATATGACATCCTGGAAAAGCCTGAAAAGGCAAAAGCTTACAGAAGGGCCGCTGAAAAGTTAGGGTAATCAAAAATATTGAGAGTAGAAATATCTGGTTTGGATACAATATTTTACCTTTGTTGGAGGTTTTAAAGGTTGAAAAAAACAGAAAATGCAAAGAATTCTTCTACTTACTATATGCTCCCTGTGCTTGTCTCTCATTGCAGGAGCCCAAAAAAAACCATCCGATCCGAAAATGCCCAAAACGCAAAAGGAACTGGGCAAGGAATATCTGGAACGATTAAAAAAAGAAAAACTCTTTGGGGTGTACATTCCCAAAGATATAGATGAAGCTATTGTAGAACTTGATAAAAAAACATCACCGGAATCCAGAATAAAATTCCAGGCTGCCGGGGAATTTGAAGCCATTGCCAAATTGCATTACAGCCTCGGTCGCTGGATTCGATACAACTGGGGTTTTCATGGTGGCTCCCGCCTCACTTTATTTCTAAACAGCAAAGGTGCTTATCATCCGGATGAAATGTCCTGGATGGTGATGCTCTCCTACCACCGCCACCTCAACAAGCGCGAACGCAACCTGCCCGAGCAGTTGGAAATGTTTAAAAAACTGCAGGAAGCCAAAAAGAAACAGGAAGAAGCGGAGCGGAATTAATTAAATTATTTTATATGTTTAATTAAGCATGTGCTCAAATTCAACCGACTAATAGATCTTGGATATTGCTAAGCATTCTAGTAAAGGTTTTCGTCAGGCGAGACGCCTGACGAGGCGAATCGGCCTTGTCAGGCGTCTCGCCTGATACGAAAGTTTCTTTTCTTGTGTATTCCTCGTTTATTTTAAATTACTTTTAATTCCTAAATTACTCCTGTTTTTGGTTGGAATCGGGATTAATGGATGATTAATTTCCCGGTTCCAATCAATAAATCTTTCTGATTAATACGGAAAAAATAGATCCCTGAGGTAAGATTTTTCCTGTAAATATCAAAAACATTTGAGGTTGTTGTTTGAGTGCTTACCAGTTTCCCCTGAGTATCAAATAAAGAAAGTTCGCATTCGCCAATCAATCTTGCATCATTTATTCTTATAGATGTTTTATCTATAAATGGATTGGGAAAGGCTTCGATTTTATAGGGTTCGGCATTTGTGTTTTAGGTATTGGTCCATCCAATTTGGATGTAGTTTTCTCCAATATTATGCATGGTTGTATTGTTGTAAACTGGTTCATTAAAATCAAAATATATAGCTGCCTGATTATTGATTTCTGTTCCCAGAGCGATATTTTCATTTGGTTTTATTTTATATTTTATAAAACCATGAGAAGCGGGTTCGTTCGTAGTACTATCTGGTAATAATATATTTGAAAAAGTAAAACTCATCCCTCTGCCCGGAGAAAAATTAAAAGTATAAGGATGGCTGCTTGCTCCAAATTGTATTGTAGAAAAATCTAAATGTTCGGAAAGGGTGTCCCGGATTTCTACGGTAAACGCTGTATCGGTTCCAGTGTTTTGGAAGCGAATGAGGTAATCGATTTCCTGAGTGGGCAGGATATAATGTTCCGGCCCGTAGCCGATTGGGAAGCCTTGTTTGTCATTGGGATCCCAGGAGCCTATGACTTCCCGACATTCTGTGGCAGTAAAGAAATTCCCATCATTTTGAGGAAACCAATTTAGAAAACTTGGGAACCCTAATGAACTGCCACAACCAATAATATTTACACTCGGCATATCATTCCCAGGGTGACCTAGTGATTGTGTGGCTTCCATTCTCATAAATACTCCTCCCGCCTCATAGGCAAATTCAGTTTCCTGCCCAGCATCTAATAAAAACATTCCCTGATCTCTTAATATAACATCTTCAATGACTAGGAAGTCTCCTTCGTCGCCCATATTCCCTAGCCCAACATTCCGAATAGTAAAATGAACAGAATCATTTTCGCACACTCCTTCCAAATGGATACTGGAACCATCCCAGACAGAATCAATAGGCAAACATATAGAATCCGGATAAATATGTGCTTCTACACATAAGATTTCTCCTAATTCAACTGAGTCACATTCATGAATGGTTCTGATTTTTAACTCTCTACACTCAAACGGATCAATCAATCCACCATTAAAATAATATATATTATCTACTGTACTATCAATTGGAATTGTGCTTTCGAATACCTGAATTCTCTCATCCAATTCAATTGCAATAATGGCATCTTCCTCAAGCGGTTGCCCATAATTACAATATTTAATATTATATATATTATTAAAACATCTTCTAAATAAAGGGGCGGAAATATCAATAGTCAGAAGGGGACAATCTATAAAAGGCTGCAAGCCAATATCAACATTCATTGAAGGTTGACTTCCATCTACCTCAACAGTTGTATCACATATCGTCCAATAATCTGTTAGTCCAAAAAGGGACAGGGTATAAACCCCTGAATCCAACGCCATTTCGTAGTCCCCATTTGGCGCGCACGGGGCAAAAAAATCTCCATTTCCCTGGGCGTGAACAAATATATTCCCAATTCCCTCTTCTCCATTATCCGGGATACAATCCATATCCAAATCCTGGAAGACATTTCCACTCAAGAGGGTTTCGGAATAGTTGCCCAGAGAATCCAGTTTGTAGGTCGTGGCCCGGACTGGGAGTGCACCGCCATATTTCCCGCCAGCTATTACAAATCCTTTTCCCACTGTAGGGCTAATTGACAAAAGGGACAAATTGCCTATTGGGTTGGTGAGTTCTTTTTCAAGAATTATGGTTCCGTCCGAAGTCGTTTTTATTAATTTTGAAATGGTGGAGTTTATCTGAAAGACAGCGACGAGTTCGCCCGTTTCGGTTTCATTAAATCCATTGATTACAGTTGTTGACCCTGTCAAATTCTCTGACCAGATTTCAATTAAACTTTCATCAAATCGGGCAAAAGAGGATAAATTGGGAGGAGCTCCGAAGGTTCCTCCCGATAGTAAAACATCTCCATTGCTTAATCCTTTTGCATAGTAGATATTAACATTGGAAGGATATGGGACCGTAACGGAAGAAATTTCATTTCCATTTTCATCAATTACTCTGGAGTTTAAAAAAGTTTGCCCACCTAACCTGGAGAGAAAAGTATAGTTTCCATCTGCTCTGCGATCAAAAGCCATTGGCGTTCCTACATCGCTATATTGTATTGTTGTAAGTACATTTCCAAAAGGATCCAATTTTTCAAAAGTCAACCCACTCCCCTGATAACTGACTACCAAAATTTCTTCTGTAGCCGTAAAATCACAAAATACCTTTTTACCCGAATGTTCCCACAATAAATTTCCAACCAAATCATATTTAACAATTACAGAATCACCTTGAATGACATAACCATCAGAAATAGGGAATAATTCTCCTCTAACATTAAAAGAGTTATCCGGCACTTCAGCATACCAACTTTCATTGCCATGAATATCGTACTTTACCAAATACCCAAAAGTGTCTGGAACAGCAATTGCCAGAGCAGACATTGCAACACCTCCATCCGGTGTTTCTTTGGCATCAATTCCTATTAAAATATCATGTGGCCCTGGAGAAAAATCCTTATTCCATTTTTGGGCAAACAACCCTGAAATGCTCATCATTCCAAGCAAAAAAACATACAATCTAATATTATCTTTTAAAAAATTCATTTTTTAAATTTTTGTGTTTTAAATATCTATTTCATCTACTTTTGAATTGGGCTGTGATGAAAGATATTCTTTTGGGGAATCACTACTACAAATCTGCTTCTATTTATTATACCATCCAACATCAATAATTGTGACTCCTAAGATGAAATTTTATAATAAATCTAATTATTACTTAATAATCAATACTTTATTATAAAATTCCTAAGATAAAAAAAGCAAATCACCAACAAAAAAAGCACAAGGGTACTGCTGTTTTCACATTGTACCCTTGTAAGCTCGCCTTACTGAATGACCAACTTCCCTGTCCCAATGAGTAAATCTCCCTGACTGATTCTAAAATAATACATCCCTGCTGCAAGATTCTTTTTGTGAATTTCAAAAACCTTTGTGTCTGTTTTTAGTGTATTTAACAGTTTCCCCTGCGTATCAAATAAAATCAAATCCAGCGTTCCCTTTAGGTTTTCACCATTTACTCTTATAGATGTTTTTTCTATAAATGGATTGGGAAAGGCTTCAATTTGAAAGGGTTGATTATTAGGATTTTCCGTATTTGAATATAATTCTATAAAATTTTCTCCTATAGTATGCAGCGTTGTATTCGTATAAATCGGATCATTAAAATCAAAATATATAGCTGCCTGATTATTGATTTCCGTTCCAAGTGGAATATCCGCATTAGGCTTAATTTTATACTTTAAAAATCCATGTGATTCGGGTTCATTTGTAGTGCTATCCGGCAATAAAATATTTGAAAAAGTAAAACTCATGGCACGGCCAGGTGCAAAATTAAAAGTATAGTCATGGCTACTCGCTCCAAATTGTATAGTAGAAAAATCTAAATGTTCGGAGAGGGTATCTCGAATCTGCACCCAAAAGGCTGTATCTGTTCCTGTATTTTGAAAGCGAATGAGGTATTCAATTTCCTGAGTGGGAACGATATAACTTTCTACTCCATACCCCAATGGGAAGCCTTGTTTATCATTTGGATCACATGCCGCAATGACAGGTCTGCATTCTGTTGAAGAAAACAGGTCACCTTCATCATTAGGAAACCAATCCAAAATACCAGGGAAGAGCAGTGCACTCCCACACCCTGTAACATTAATACTGGGATTACTATTTCCCGGATGTCCGGGTGACTGACTAGCCTCCATTCGCATTAAATAGCCATTTACAGGATAGGAATAATTAATTTCCTGACCCGCATCTAATTGGAAACTTCCTTGGTCAATTTGCAAAGCATCCTCAATGACAATAAAATCTCCTTGGTCATTCATGTCTCCTAAACCGTCATTTCGAATGGTGAATCGAACAGAATCGTTTTCACATATCCCCGACAAGGTTATACTTGCCCCATCCCATAATGAATCTAATGGCGTACAAATGGTATCAGGTGTAATATGTCCGTAACAACATAATACTTCTCCAATGGAAATAGAATCGCAATTATGTGTTGTTCCTATATTAATAGAATTACATTCAAATGCTCCCAGCATACCACCATTGAAATAATAAATATTTCCATTAGCACTATCTATTGGAATACTGGTATTAGTAATCTCCAAGCGGGGATCAAGCTCAAAAGCGATAACAGCATCCTCATCAAGAGGCTGACCATAATTACAGTATTTTATTCTATAAGTATTATATCTGCAATATCTAATGAAATTCGTGGAGACTTCAATTGCAAGATGAGGACAATTAATATTGTATTGCATCCCAATATCAAGCGATATTGCCGGAGTATTTTGGTCAGCAACTACTGGGGCGTTATTACAGACCGTCCAATATCCAGTCGGCCCAATTAATGAAATATTATAAGTTCCCACATCTAATCCTAACTCATAAGAGCCATCAACATCACAGGTTGCAAAATAAGATTCATTCCCCTGAGCATGGACAATAAATTTGTCAAATCCTTGCTCTCCACCTCCCATAAGACAATCCAAATCCAAATCTTCAAAAACATTTCCTGTAAGATAGGTCGGGTAAAGACTCCCTGTAGAATCCAGTTTATAAATTGTGGCTCGATCATGCAGGACTCCTTCATATTTTGTTCCGGCCATCACGATACCATTATTAGAAGTAGCGTTAGCAGAATGAATTGTAGTATAAAACTCCGAATTAAAAAACTCCCTTTCCCATATCAAGGCTCCAGTTGAGCTGGCTTTAAACAAATACCCTGCTCTGGATGAAATATTTGAATAATGAATATGTCCGGAAGCCAGCAATTCGCCAGATTCGGTTTCTGATAAACCGAATAGAGAAACATCTTGTGTATTGTATTCCTGATTCCAGATTTCATTTAGATCCTCATCTAGACGAATAAGTATAGGCTTATCATTATTTTTTCCACCCAATAAAATATCCCCGTTTTTTAATCCGATCATAGTTCGGGAATTAATTCCTGTAGGCAAGGGTATAGTTTTAGAAGCTATTTCCGAACCATTCTCATCAAGGATTTTTGAATTGAGAAAGAAATCTCCCGAAGCATATATTCGAGAAAGTAAGGTATAGTTTCCATCATCTCGTTTTATTAAAGAACGATTGTAACTTGTTTCATTTATAAGGTTACTGACCAAAACACTTCCATTCTGATCAAGCTTAGTAAACAACTGTCCATCCGGATGGTAACCAACTACTATTATTTCTTCATTTTCAGTAATCACACTGGACAGTCCTATGCCTGGATATTCCCACAAGGGGTTACCATTTATACCAAGTTTATAAATAGAACGGCTCATTTGAACAATGTAACCATCTGAAACCGGATAAATATTTCCCTTAATATAAAAAGTTTCTTCATTCAATTCCTGATGCCAACTTTCATTGCCAAACATATCATACTTTACTACATATCCAAAAGTGTCTGTTGTAATTCCGGAGGCGTACATCACATACCCTCCATCTGGTGTTTCTTTGGCACTATACCCATTAAAATAGAGGTTGGGACTAACCAGATAATCAGTATTCCACTTTTGAGCGAACAGGCTAAAGCCAGCTATCACCAGAAAGGCCAAAACAGTCAACTTAACAATGTTTTTATTATAATTCATAATGTTTTTTATTTAAAATTTTTAATCATATAATGATGAATCAGGTTGTATGAATGACATTCTTTGTGGAGAGAGGTTCTGGTACAAATCTGATTGTTTTTGGCATACAATCCAACATCATATTTTATAACTCCTAAGGTTAAACAAGTAATAATTTTTAACTTTTTAGCTAAAAATCAGTACTTTACGAAAAAAATCCTAAGACGAGATGGAGAAAACTAAGCTCATTGCTACCCTAAAAAAACTAGATAAAAAGGAATGGAGAGACTTAAATAAGTTTGTTCGGTCCGAATATCACAACCAACACGAGCAAGTCATTGCTTTATTTGAGTATTATACAACGGTAAATTTGGAGATTATCCAGCCGGAAACCGTGTTTGCACATTTATATCCAAAACAAAAATATGACGACCAGAAACTCCATTATCTCAATTCCCTTCTGCTTGAAGTTACAGAGTCCTTTCTGGCCATAGAAAAATGGAAAAATACAAATATTGAGAAAAATTTATATAAAATAAAATCGCAACAGGAAAAGGGATTAGACAAAGCCTTTAAACAAACCTTTCTTAAAACATCTAAGCAACTGGAAAAACAGCCGCTCCGCAATTCCACCTATTTTCAAAAAACGTATGAGTTACATTTAGAGGAGTTTAATTTTAATGAAGCCAAGGGCCGGAAGATGGCGCTCAACCTCCAGGACTTATCTGATTCTTTTGACTTATATTATTTATCCAACAAGCTAAAAACAGCTTGCATCATGCTGAGTCATAAATCTGTTCTGGATCAGGAGTTCGATATGGGTTTGCTTCCTTTTGTTTTGGAGTATATTCAAAAAAAACAGGGCCCCTCCCACCCTGCTATTGCTGTTTATTATTACGCTTATCTCGCCCTTACCGAAAAGGATTCTGAAAAGCATTTTACTTCTTTAAAAAATATATTATTAGAAAACAACTACATCTTCCCGATTGATGAGTTAAAAGACATTTATCTTCTGGCCATTAACTATTGTATAAAAAAAATAAATATGGGAGAGTCTAAATATGTTGGAGAAGTATTGACCTTCTACAAATCCGGATTAGAAGTCAATATTTTTTATAAAAATAATATATTATCCTCAAATACTTACTACAATATCAATATGGCCGCCCTCAAGGAAAAGCAATTTGATTGGGCATTGAAATTTTTAAATAAATATAAGAATAAATTAAAAAAAGAAGAACAGGAATCCAGTCATCAATTTAATATGGCTATTTTATATTTTAAAAAACCAGATTATAAAAAAGCGATGGAGCTTTTTATTCAGGCAGAATTTACCGATCCCTACTACAATATCATCGGTAGAAGAATGCTCCTTCAAATTTATTACGAACTGGGAGAATACGAAGCATTAAACTCCCTGCTCACCAGCAACAAAAATTATATCTACCGCCAAAAAAATCTGGGTTATCACCGGGAGGTTTCACTAAACTTAATAAAATTTATACAAAAATTATTATATATAAATCCCAGTAGCAAAGCAGAAAAAAAAGCCCTCCAAACAGAAATAGAAAACTGCAATCCGCTGATAGAAAAAGAATGGTTGTTGAAGCAACTTCAAAAAAGTTAATTTAAGAGGATGCTAAACTTAGCTTGCGTTTCATACTTGGAAAATTTTCCTTTTTCACACTCAGATATTAAAGAAAATTTTAGCTTTGTTCCTCAAAAAAAACCCTTTCCTTTAAATCACTTAGTCCCAACAAATAAAAATGACAACTTCTAACGAAAACCAAATTTTGGAAAAGGCCATACAACCTTTAGCTATTTACGATCGTCAACTCAAAAAACTGGTCAATTTCAATCAAAAACTCGTTGACCTTTTGGAATATACAAGTGTAGAGGAGATGCTGAATGTCGAGAACCGGTGGTTTTTAAATGAAGAGCAGTTTAATAACCTTACAGCACCCCAACTCATTGAAAAAATTGAATTCCATCTGAGTAAGTTTGAGGTTTTCCTGACTTCGGTTTTAGTCAGCAAAAAAAACGGCGACACCCTCATTCTGGAAATGACTGCCATGCGAAATTACTTGGCCGATGAATATCAAACCTTACTTTTTTTCCATGAAATAAATGAAAATTACCTGGCTCATAAAGCTGTTTTAGATAAAAGTATAATATATAAAACAATTATTGCCGGGGCTTTTGATTATATTGATATCCATGAAATCCTTGAAATAGATCCAATCAACTATAATTATCTAGGGATATTAATTGACCGAAGCGATAGTATGAAAGAAGGTCTTGGTATCAAAAACGAACCCCTCATCTCCATTGAATCAATGATGCGTTTTACGCCCACAGATTTTTTAAAAGAAAACGGTCAATCTGTTTATAAACTCATTTCCCAACTCAGGGAAAAAAGAAGTATTGTCTTTGACTGGAAATTTATAAAGAAGGATGGATCTCATATCATGCTCAGTGTGGGTTCCTATCTTGTGGATGTTGGTTCTAAATTAATCCTGGTTCGGATAATGCGGGATATAACTGCAAAAGTGGCTAATGAAACTACCATCAAAAATAATATTAATGAACTCCTGGAAAAAAACAAAAAACTGGAAGCCTATATCCAAAGCAATATGCAACTTGAAAATTTTGCATATATTGCTTCCCATGATATGAAAGCCCCACTTAGGACTATCAATAGTTTTGCAAAAATCCTGGAAAAGAAACTCGAAAATCGCCTTACAGAAGAAGAAAAGGATCTTTTTAGCTTTATCACACAGGGTAGTCAGGATTTGACAATGATGGTGGAAGATCTACTGGCCTTTTCCACAATAAGTAATAAAAAAATTAATATTGATATTATAAATACAAAAAACCTGTTTGAAGATTTGCGTTCTAAATTGAGTAACCTCATCACAGAAACAAATACTACAATCATCCTTGGAAATTATCCTCCCGTTTTCATGGCAGACCCATTAAAAATCTTCCGGGTCTTTCAAAACCTCCTTCAAAATGCCATGAAATTTTCCAAAAAGGAGGAAGCGCCCGTTATTGAAATTAAAGGGTGGGAAGATAGTTCCAATTGGTACTTTGAGATCAAGGATAATGGTATTGGTATCAAGGAAGAATATCAGGAAGCCATTTTTTTGATGTTTCGCAGGCTCAACGGTTCGGAGTTTTCCGGGACAGGAATGGGGCTTTCGCTGGTGCAAAAAATCCTGGAGCAGCACAAGGGAAATATTGATGTCACCTCTAAATATGGAGAGGGTTCCACTTTTACTTTTCATATTGAAAAAAAGAAAAGGTAACTAAAAAAAATCATTTAACCCGCTCCAAAAAAACAAAATCCTTTTTCTCAAAATCTATTTCACAAAAATACGTTTTAATACCATTTGTTACCATCAGGTATGGGACTTTTAGGGCGAGATTGTAGTGGGCGATTTGCTCGAAAGTGCTCTGATCGATTTTGACCTCCGGGGCTTTGCATTCCACCAGGATTTCAGGATTCCCATTTTTATCATATACGAGAATATCCCATCTTTTTTTTAAATTATTTACAACAAGCATTCTCTCCTCCGCCATCCTCGACAAGGGCAAACCCTTTTCCTTCACCAAATACTGAATCACCAATTGCCGCACTATTTCCTCCGGCCCGAGCACGAGGTATTTTTTCCGCACGGGCGAATAAATAAAGGTCTTCCCTTCCTCTTTTTTTATTGTTAGAAATTCCGTGTACTTTTGATATTCAATTTCAATCATTAGCGAGTGACTTACAAAGACATTATAAAGGACATCAAAAATAAGAATTACGCGCCGATTTATGTATTGATGGGCGACGAACCTTTTTATATTGATGGAATCGTAAATTATATCGAGGAAAATGTCCTGACCGAAGCGGAAAAGGCCTTTAATTTTACTGTGCTGTACGGCAAGGATACGGATCACCTCCAACTCGTGGACGTGGCCCGCCGCTACCCGATGATGGCGTCTCACCAGGTCGTTATCCTCAAGGAGGCCCAGGCCATGCGCACCATTGCCAACCTCGAATCTTATGTTCAAAATCCGATGCCGACGACGATTCTCGTCATCGCCCACAAGTACAAAAAACTGGACAAGCGCACCAAATTTTACAAAGCTTTATCCAAGCACGCCCTTATTTTTGAATCCAAAAAACTCTACGAAAATAAAGTCGGCGGATGGATTCAGAATTATTTAAAAGATAAAAAAAGAGAAATTGACGCGCCTTCTCTGGCGTTGATGGTAGAATATCTCGGCAATGATTTATCTAAAATTTCTAATGAACTGGACAAGATGTGCCTCAACGTACCGGCGGGAACCACCATCAATGCCGATCACATTCATAAAAATATTGGTATAAGTAAAGATTATAATGTGTTTGAATTGCAAAATGCGCTAGGCAGTAAAAATGCCCTAAAAACCCAACGCATTGTGAATTACTTCATCGCCAATCCCAAGAGCAATCCCTTCGTGATGGTCGTCGCTACTTTGTACAATTACTTTAGTAAAATTTATATGGGTCACTTCTGCAAAAATCTCGGCGACCGGGAATTCGCTCAAAAAATCGGCCTGCGCTCCGCTTATTTTGTCAAGGACTACAAAACGGGTATGAAGTATTATCCGCTTAAAAAAACAGAAAAAATCATATCTCTTCTTCGTGAATATGATCTAAAATCCAAGGGCGTAAATAGCTCCTCTACCCCACCCGGCGAACTGCTCCGGGAGCTGGTGTTTAAAATTTTGCATTAGCCAAAACGAGGGGACAAAATTGTTTTTTTTCTTATGGGTTTTATTAAATTTGGGGACAAATAGCTGAAATAAATGCCATTGCTCAATATTATAATAAAAGGTAATTGCGCAATACTGAGAAATCGGGCGGGAATAGGTTATTTTGTGTATGTTGCTTCGATGTAGGTAATTTAAACTAGACAAAGTTCTATGAGATGTTTTGGAATAACAAAAAAGACTTCAAGGTGTAAAAACAAATGTAATTTTGTTTTTTGTAAAACTCATAAACTTCAATGGTGGGGTATTGTCCTAATTTTTGCCACTTTGGGAGGGATTTTCCAAGACATTATCAGGCCAATATTTAGTTTTACATTTTCTTCTATTCCCAAAGATAATAAAGAAAAAAGGGTAAGGGATAATAAATTATTTGAAGATACAAGTGACTTTAATATATTGATACTCCCTTTAACACCAGATAAAGAATGCAAAATTGAAAATACTAATTATGAAAATATGATAATCGGTTATTTAAAAGAACTAAAAGAAAAGTATTCTTTAAATTTAAATGCTAAGCTTGGTCCTGTTGAAAATTGTCCTAATAGCAATGATGAAGCTATTCGGATTGGAGATGAAGTTAACTCATCCTTAGTGATTTGGGGGCAATATGACGAATCATGTTCTGGGCCAACAAAAGTTAGAATTAGGTATAATCTATTAAAAAATAATTTTTCGAAATATGCAAAAAGTACTGGTGATACAAAAATGGTTAAAGTAAATAATATTTCTGATATACGAGATGGTTATTTAATTAGGAATACTGAAGATATTATATATAGGAATATTGCAATTCAACTTTATAGGATTAAAAAATACAAAGAGTCCCTTGAATTGTTAAATAAAATTAGTTTAATTGATTGTGATATTGAGTTAGGAATTTTAAAATCACTTTGTCTTGAAAGAATTGATCAAAGATTAAGATCAATGGAGGTTTATAAAAAAGCAAGTGCTTGTGCCACTGAGTTAATTCTGCAAGCTAAAAAAGAAAGCAGGTTTGAATTAGCTAAAGTAAGAAGGTTTATTGTTAAGAGAGAGATTTTTTTTAATAAGATAGATGCATATATTTTTTACGCAAGACAACATTATAGTTATAAAAACCCATCTATGAAATTTCAAATTGATAAGATGGAAAGAATTAATCATAATATGAAAAAAGATTTTGAATTACTGAAGAAAAAGTTTAACTAAAATACCTACAACAATTCCTAGCAGTCGATGTGGCGTGAGGTCGGAGGACAACTTGGTATTCTCGAAACCCCAATCCCCGCCACCTAAAGTTCTTGAGATTTCTGATTAGCGGATTTGGTGGTTACTTGAGATGGGCTTAGCATCGAAGATAAATTTGACCACACCGCAGCTAGGGTTACAATATGTGCCACAAAAACATGTTTACTTCCTTAATATGAAAAACATCATAGATAATGAATTAGTTGATAGGGAAGTCGAAAGTCCTTTTAAACTAATATTACCTGGAACTATTATTGTTAGTTTTCTTTTTTTTATGATGGCATGGGTTGATGGCCTTATTCAGACAAAACATGAAATTTTAAATATTTTACCTGAATTATCTATTATTATAGGGGTTGGTGTTTATATCGTTCGAGAGAGTAATGCGTTAAATAAAAATACCCATGAATTAATTATTGGGATTCTAGCAGGAGTAATTGTATTCTCTGGGCATTTCTTATTCAGTATAGTTGATAATTATTTTTTTACGGATAAACTATTGCAAATTGATTTTATCCTATTAATCCTAGGATCTTTATTAACCTGCATTCCAACATTTTTAATATCTTATTGGTATATCCACATTTTAAGAAAAAAAACCTCTTTTCTAGCTATTGGACTGATAATAATTTTTATCATTTATGTTGTAGTAGTTAATTCATTATAAGGATAATAAAGAAAATTCCAACTATTAAGTTAAGCTATTTTTTTTAGAATTTCAGGTATAAGTTCTTCCGGAAGAAAAGCAAAGCAGAATTGATAAATTGTTTTTTTATACATTCAGATAATGCGTAAACATATTTGTCGATGTGGCATGAGGTCGGAAGACAACCTAACATATTAGAAACCCCAACCCCAGCCACCTAAAGTTCTTGAGATTTCAGATAAACATCCCCACATTTTCCCAACCATTAAACTCATCCCTACTTTTAAACAAAAAAGCGTAATTTTGTGTTGATTTTCAGAGTTTCAGGTATAGAAAAACAACTTCAAATTCTAATAAAAATGAAAACAACACATATAATTGCCATTATTCTAATGGCCATCGGCGTGGGGGTGCTCATCGTAGCAGCCGGGGACATGAGTAAGGAATCTACTTTCATTGAAGCCGCCCAAATGCCCGGACAATCCTTTAAAGTCATCGGCCAACTCTCCAAGGACAAAAACATGGAGTATGACGCAGAAAAAGATCCCAATTATTTTAGTTTTTATATGAAAGATAAGGAAGGCAACGAGCGCAAGGTCGTCATCAAAGCCGCCAAGCCTCAGGACTTTGAACGCTCCGAGGAAATCGTCATCACCGGCTATGCCGAAAATGATATTTTTATGGCTACGGATATGTTATTGAAGTGTCCTTCCAAATACAAAGATGAAGAAACGTATATTCGTGCCGAGAAATGATTGGGGAGTTTCCTTTTTAAAGCCTTGTAATATTCTTTAATTTATATAAAAAAAGACTGGCGTAGGCTGTGCCTACGCCGCAAAAGGCAAACAGGATTTTAACCTGTTGCGGAGGTTAAAAACCTCCATGAGCGTTTCGGCGTAGGTAAAACCTACGCCAGTCACTTTAAGTACATGGAAGGCAAGCACAGTAAACAGTCTTGATCACTAATTTTTGCCTGCCCTAAAACAAGATAGGACAAAAGCATATCAAAAAAATTAATGGAAGAAATTCAATACATCGGAGAACATCTCTGGCCCGGACGCATCGGTCACTTTCTTGCTATCCTGGGATTCATCACCGCACTACTAGGTGCCGTCGCCTATTATTTCGCCCTCGAAGATAAATCCACCGAAGCCCGCCCGCTTTGGAAACGCATCGGAAGATGGTCCTTTGGCATTCACGGTTTGTCCGTCTTTGGGATCATCGGCATGATATTTTATATTATGCTTTCTCAATATTATGAATATTCCTATGTTTTTCAGCACGTCTCGGATGACTTGCCCCTGCGGTATATTTTTTCCGCCTTTTGGGAAGGACAGGAAGGAAGTTTTCTCCTTTGGATGTTCTGGCATGTCGTGTTGGGATATATTTTAATATATAAAGCAGGCGAATGGGAAGCTCCTGTGATGGCTATTTTTAGCTTAGTGCAATTTTTCCTTGCCTCTATGATCCTCGGTTTGTTTTTTTACTACTGGGGCGGCGAGCTGAAAATGGGTTCCAGCCCGTTTCAACTTTTCAGGGATACGGCCAATTTACCCATTTTCCAGCGAGCAGATTATGCAACGCTTATCAAGGGCGACGGACTCAATCCCCTGCTACAAAATTACTGGATGACCATTCACCCGCCGACGCTCTTCCTTGGATTTGCGTCTGTGCTGGTTCCTTTTGCTTATGCCATCGCCGGATTATGGACGAAGCGATATCAGGATTGGCTTCAGCCCGTCATGCCCTGGGCCTTGTTTAGCGGAGCCATTTTAGGACTGGGCATTTTGATGGGTGGTGCTTGGGCGTATGAGGCATTGAGCTTTGGAGGTTACTGGGCCTGGGACCCGGTAGAGAATATGTCCCTCGTTCCCTGGGTGATTTTGGTGGCTGGAATACACAC
>JAHDCK010000459.1:1392-3337 GCA_020629915.1 Saprospiraceae bacterium | reverse complement strand
TCCCTAAAAAATTTTAACACCCGCATTAACCCCTCCTAAACCCAATTCGCCAGCCGAATCACCTAATTTGCATACAGAAAGCCACAATATGACGCGAATACCATAAAAACTACGGTTCATTTTTATATTTTTGTGGCAATTTTGCACAAGCATAAGTTATTATAAAAAAATCAATTTATAACCAAATGGGATATAAACAAATTAATATCATTACCGGCTGGGTGATTTGGGGCATTGCCACCATCGTTTACTTCATGTCGGCTGAATCTACTGGTAGTCTTTGGGACTGTGGGGAGTTTATCGCTGCTGCGTACAAACTGGAAGTCGTTCACCCGCCGGGTGCGCCGCTTTTCCTTATGGTTGGAAGGATGTTTACCGCCGTAGCTACGACGCTGTCCTCCGCACCGGAAGCCATTGCCTTTTCCATGAATTTCATGTCGGGGCTGTGTACTTCCTTTGCCGTTCTTTTTGGATTCTGGACGATTACTGCTCTAGGTAAAATCGCCCTTATCCGGGAAGATCGCGAACCTACAATGGCCGAAACCATTGCTTTGATGGGTGCCGGTGTTTGCGGAGGATTAGCCATGACTTTTGCTACTTCTATTTGGTTTTCTGCGGTAGAAGGTGAGGTTTATGCCATGTCCCTGTTCTTTACTGCTATCGCCTACTGGGGCATGGTGAAATGGTATGGTCAACCTGCCGATAACAAGCAAGCGGATCGCTGGATTGTCTTTTCAGCCTTAATGATCGGTTTGTCTGTGGGGGTTCACTTGCTGAGTTTGCTGGCTATTCCTTCTATGGCAATGTTATATTATTATAAGAAATTTAAAAATACAAATCTCATAGGCGGACTGATAGCCGCTGTAGCCGGATTTGGTATTCTGATTTTAGTCAACTACATCATCATTCCTAAACTGCCTAATCTGGCCGCCTACTTTGACTTGTTTTTTGTCAATAGTATCGGATTGCCGTTCTGGAGTGGATTATTGTTTTTTGTATTCCTTATTTTGGGTGGAACGATATTCGGATTGTACTATGCTCATCAAAATAAAAAACCCTTTCTGCAAAGAGCTTTAGTTTGTTTTGCGATGATCATGGTTGGATTTTCTACTTACGGCCTCGTACTCATCCGAGCCAACGCCAACCCTCCTATCAATATGAATAATCCAAGCGACCCATTCTCGCTGGTCTCTTACCTCAACCGGGAGCAATACGGGGATCGTCCTTTGTTTTATGGTCCCTGGTATGGCGCAAAACCAACCGGAGCAGATGAATCTGACAAGTACGGGCCGGTAGATGGAAAATATAAAGTTGTCGATAAAAAACTGGCTTATACTTATGATAGCCGGGATGAAATGTTGCTACCACGGATGGGACACTCCGACAGAGGATCGGAATATGAAAAATGGCGGGGCAAAGGCCGAAAAGGTAAACCTTCTTTCTTTGAAAATATCGGATTCGCTCTGCGCTATCAAATTGGCTATATGTATGGTCGGTATTTCATGTGGAATTTTGCCGGCAGGCAAAACGGCGATCAGGGATTCTACGATGGCAATCCCGCTGATGGGAACTGGCTGACGGGAATTGGGTTTTACGACGGGATGCGGCTGCACAATATGAGCGAACTCCCCGATTCGATGGCCAATAATCAAGCTAGAAATAAATATTTCCTTCTTCCTTTCCTCTTTGGATTCATGGGCTTGTTTTGGCAGGCTCGCAAAAGTCCAAACGGAGCATTGACGCTAGGCGTATTGTTCCTGATGACTGGTATGGCGATCATTGCCTTTTCCAACCAGCCTCCAAGTGAACCCAGGGAGCGGGATTACGTTTTGGCTGCTTCGATATGGGTCTTCTGTATGTGGCTGGGGATGGGCGTGCTTGCACTTTTTGATCTGTTGCGTAACCGAATTGGAGATGTTCCAGGCGCAGGATTAGCGGCAGCACT
>JAHDCK010000459.1:0-1382 GCA_020629915.1 Saprospiraceae bacterium | reverse complement strand
GGGTTCCCAAAACTGGGATGACCATGACCGAAGCGAGCATCAGGGAGCCAGAGATTACGCCAATAACTTCCTTAACTCCTGTGCGGAAAATGCCATTATATTTACGCATGGAGATAATGATACTTATCCACTTTGGTATGCTCAGGAAGTGGAAGGCATCCGAACAGATGTTCGGGTAGTGAATCTAAGTTTGCTGGCTGTGGATTGGTACATTGAGCAACTTCGCCGCAAGGTGAATAATTCTCCAGCTATAAAAATGTCTATTCCCCAAAGTGCCTACAAAGGGAATAAGCGAAACGTGATGATGGTTTATACCGATAATAATGATAGTCGTGTAATGGATTTACGGAGAGCGATAAAATTTATGGGAGAAGATCATCCGTTACCGCTGGCTAGTGGCAATCAAACGGAGAGTTATATTCCAGCCAGAAAATTTGTCATCCCGATTGATACGCAAAAAATGTTGGCGAATAATGCTTTGGCATCCAGGCACAGAGCAAAGATGACCAAGCAAATTGAGTTTAGTTTACCAGGCGGAAAAAATCAATATATCAAGGATGAAACTGCTATTTTAGACATCATTTCCTCTAATATAAATGAAAGACCTATATATTTTGCTGTAACCTGCCGCGAAAGTAAGTTCATGGGCTTGGGTAATTACCTGGCGCTGGAAGGATTGGCTTTCCGAATTGTACCTTTAAAGGGAGGCAAGGATGGATCGTTAGGTATGATAGGAAATGGTTCGGTGAATGAGGAACGCATGTATGATAATATTATGAATAAGTTTAAGTGGGGGAACTTTGAAGAATCTTATGGCAATCGCCTCTATGTAGATCGGAGTTACCTGCCGAGTGTACAGAGTCACCGCCTAACGATGATTCGCCTGGCACGTGTTTTTGCTTCTATCAAACAACCAGATAAAGCATTGGAGATTTTAAACCAATACTTCAAGGCATTTCCACATAAGAACTTCCCTTATGATTACAATGCATTTTATGTGATACAGGAGTATGGCAGAATCAATAAACTGGATGAGGCCAAGCCACATATCAAAACTCTGGCTATGGAAATGGGGCAGCGTATGAAGTTTTACGATTCTTTGGACAAGGAGGATCTGGCTAGTGGGTTTGCCTTTGATAAGCGTCAGGCGACTACTGTTATTCAGGGCTTGTATTCCCTTTTGGGTGGAATGAAGGATGAAGCTTTTAAAAAGGAAATTGAAGGTTTTATCGGAGCGTATAAACCATCCGGAACGCTTCCTAACTAATTTTATTTTATAAAATATTTAAAAAGTGCTTTTGGGGAACCGGAAGCACTTTTTTTGTACAACAAACTTATTGAGTTTAAGAAATTAACCGACGAATTTTTAACCAAGCGTTGTG
>JAHDCK010000458.1 GCA_020629915.1 Saprospiraceae bacterium | reverse complement strand
TCTAATTGCTTCTTGCGCTTCGCCGCTTTATCATCCGCTTCCTTTTTCTCCGCCGCCTCTTTTTTCGATTTTTCTACTTTGGCTTTTTCCACTTTCGGCTTGGGTGCGCCCTTGAAAGGCTTATCCGAAAAAGTCAAATCACCCTTGGTAACATCCACATAAATCGTCGATTCCGGAAGGAAAGAACCCGCTAGCAATTCCTTAGACAACGCATTGACTAAGTGCTTTTGAATCACCCGCTTCATCGGTCTTGCCCCAAACTGTGGATCATATCCCAGCTCTGCCAGATGATCCAATGCGCCTTCACTAATTTCAATTTGCAGATCCTGCTTCTTGAGATTTTTCTTCACCTTCTTCAACATCAACACCAGAATTTGACGAATCTCCTTCCTGGTCAAAGGTAAAAACATTATTTTTTCATCTATACGATTTAAAAACTCTGGACGCATTTCATCTTTTAATACATTAAACACCTCCTCACGCGTCGTTTCCAAAATGTCTTCCCGGTGCTTCGCTCCCAGTTCTTCCAAATCCTCCGAGTTGTCGAGGATAATATCCGAACCAAGATTGGAAGTCATGATGATTATCGTATTTTTAAAATTCGCAACTCTTCCCTTGTTGTCCGTCAGTCGCCCATCATCCAACACTTGTAATAATATATTAAAAGTATCCGGGTGTGCTTTTTCAAACTCATCTAAAAGTATGATAGAATACGGTCGTCTTCGGACGGCTTCGGTCAGTTGCCCGCCTTCATCGTAACCAACATATCCCGGAGGCGCACCCACTAGTCGCGAAACAGAATGACGCTCCTGGTACTCACTCATATCAATCCGGGTAATCGCATTTTCATCGCTAAATAAAACCTGAGCCAATGCCTTTGCCAATTCCGTTTTACCTACACCCGTCGGCCCAAGGAAAATAAAAGAACCAATCGGTTTATTCGCATCCTGCATCCCGGCTCTGGATCGGCGCACCGCATCCGAAACCGCTTGGACCGCCTCGTGCTGACCAATCAATCGCTTGCCAATTTCTTCTTCAAGTCTTAGGAGCTTATCTTTTTCGGATTGCATCATCTTGCTAACAGGAATCCCCGTCCACCGTCCGATAACTTCCGCAATATCATTCGCCGTCACTTCCTCATTCGTAAAGCGGCCTTCATCCGGAAGTTTGTCCAGTTTTTCCTCAGCTACTTTGAGCATGGCTTCTTTCTCCTGAATTTTGCCATATCGAATTTTAGCCACCAACTCAAAATCACTTTCTCGCTCAGCCTTGTCTGCTTGCAATTCTAATTCTTCTATATCTTTTTTGATATTCTGAATGGTCTCTACAATTTCTTTTTCATTTTTCCAGGTGGCCCGGATGGAATCCAGTTTCTCCCGGGCATTAGCAATCTGCTCTGTAATTAAACCCAGTTTTTTCTTTTGGCGATCTCCGGCCTTTTCCCGCTTGATGGCTTCCTTCTCAATTTCTAATTGCCGAACCTTGCGCTCCCACTCGTCCACTTCCTCCGGTACGGAATCCAGTTCCAACCGCAATTTAGCCGCAGCCTCATCAATACAATCAATCGCCTTATCCGGCAATTTTCTATCGGCAATATAACGATGAGATAACTCCGCAGCGGCGACTAGTGCCTCGTCCAGAATTTCAATTTTATGATAAACCTCGTAGCGTTCCTGCAATCCCCGAAGGATAGAAACCGTATCATCGACACTCGGCTCGTCAATCAAAACCGTCTGGAATCGGCGCACCAACGCTTTGTCTTTTTCAAAATATTTTTGATACTCGTCCAACGTCGTTGCTCCAATGGTTCGGATTTCTCCACGGGCAAGGGCGGGTTTTAAAATATTAGCCGCATCCATCGCACCACTTCCGCCACCTGCACCAATCAGCGTGTGGATTTCATCAATAAACAAAATCACATCATCAGACTCCGACACTTCCTTGATAACTGCCTTGAGCCTTTCCTCAAATTCTCCTTTGAATTTCGCCCCGGCAATTAGTCCGGCGATGTCTAAAGTAAAAATCTGCTTGCTCTGCAAATTCTCTGGCACATCCTGCTTGACAATCCGCCAGGCGATGCCTTCCACCACAGCCGTTTTACCGACACCCGCTTCCCCAATGATGATCGGGTTGTTCTTTTTTCTTCTCGATAGAATATGCAGGATGCGGCGGATTTCCTCGTCGCGCCCGATGATGGGATCGAGCTTTCCATCGGCAGCTCTTTCGCAGAGATTGATACCAAATTTTTTCAGGGCGTTATAGGTATTTTCGGCGTTTTGATCGGTGACTTTCCGTCCCTTCCGCAATTCCAGGATCGCTTCTTTAAGTTTCTTTTCCGTAGCACCCAGGTCGCGGAGTTTTTGCGCCCCCTTGTCTTTACCTGTTAGAATGCCGTGCAGCATCAATTCGATGGAAATAAATTCATCCCCGTACTCCTTCAATAATTTTTTAGCGCGGGCAAGTGATTGGTTCGCCTCCTTGGTGAGGTGCTGCTTATCTGTGCCGGACACCTTCGGGTAGGATTGGATCATTTGATCCAGTTCCTGATGCAGCTGGGGGACGTTCACTTCTATTTTTTTCAATAAAAATTTAGAAACGTTTTCATCTACCTCCAAAATGCCTTTAAGCAAGTGCGGGGTGTCTACCATTTGCTGGCCGTTATTGACCGCTGTTTTCTGTGCCTTAAGGATAGCCTCCTGTGCTTTTATGGTAAAATTATCGTAAGTCATTTATTGTAGAATTTTAATATTTTTATTTAAAAAACGAATCGCCTCCATTCTTTGCCAGTCAAAAGTATCGTCATTTTCATTTAGAAAACGGAAAATAACCAAAGCCTTTTGAAAATTGGATAAGGCAGCTATATTTTTATTTTTTTTATGTAAAATTTCACCCTGTTCTTTGAGCAGATGTCCCAGGAAATTGAGTTGGGCAGGGTGGTCGAGTTGGTTGTTTTCAAGGAAAGGAATTAATTCTTCCGGGGAAAGTCGATCAATTTCGTCCGGGTGGATCTTTAATCCGCTTCGATAGCTTTCGTTGATATATTCAAAGATGGCATTATCATCTCCGGCTTCTTTTAACTCAATCAGTTTCCCCAACACAATGCTGAGTTGCTGAACCAGGCGCATGATATAATCTTGTTGGAACATATTTTTCCTAAAACAAAACCCTCTCCAATATCAATTTTCGGAAGTTCTGGCAGGAATTGTGGAAATTTTGGCAGGAGTGGCGGTTAATTGATTTTAACCGCCGAATCATTTTTGTGTCGCAGACTTATTGAGATTAAATAATTAACCGCTGAAAATAATACTGAATCAATAAATCTAAAACATATATGATTTGTCATCTCGAACG
>JAHDCK010000457.1 GCA_020629915.1 Saprospiraceae bacterium | reverse complement strand
TGCTTACCCGCCCGCAAGCGGTTCGGGAGTTCACACTCCCTCATGTTTTTTGCCTCGAATAAATCAAAAACTCATTTCAAATTAAATATAATGTTATTGTGTCCAGTTACTTATGTTTTTTATTGTTTTCAAAATTAAAATCTGCCATTTTTTGAAAAAATGGCAGATTTTACGATAAGGCAATACTGGTTATTAACCATAAAAAATTACATAGAATTTATTTATCAATATTTCATCCCTGCATTTACTCCAAGCCATACTTATCCAGCAAATAAACCAAACTAGTCATTGCCGCAGTTCCTAACTCCAACTCCCGCTTATTGACATTTTCCAATAAGTCATTCGGTGCATGGTGGAAATCGAAGTACCGCTGAGAGTCCGGCCAAAATCCAAACAACAATCCTTTCTGCGGTTTCAGCCGACTAATATCTGCACCTGAGCCGCCTTTTTTGAAATCAATATTATAAGGTTTTAATAAAGGTAACCAACGCGTTACTTTTTTAAATTTCGTTTTAAAAATCGTTTCATCCCCATCACAGGTAAAACCGCGCGGCGTAAATCCGCCCCGATCGGATTCGATGGCAGCCAGGTGATACTCCTTGTTTTCCATAGAAAAATCCCGGTATGCTTTTGCCCCGGCCTGCCCATTTTCTTCATTCATAAATAAAACACAACGAAGCGTTCGCTTAGGCTTATAATTCAATCGCTTAAATAACTGAACGACATCCATCGACTGGACACAACCTGCTCCGTCATCATGCGCACCTGTTCCTACATCCCAGGAATCAAGATGACCACCTACCAAAATAATTTCATCCGGCTTCTCTGATCCTCGAATCTCACCCACCACGTTGTAGGAAATTTTGGGTTCCAGCATTTTACAGGTAGAACGCATATAAATGCGAACTTTCTCTGTTTTCAACATATCTCCCAGCAGCACGGCCGCCTTCGTACTTATCGCAAACGTCGGAATTTTTTTCTCCACACCTTCCTCATAAACCGTCACGCCCGTATGCGGAATATCATCCAGCTTTGTCGTCATCGAACGCACCACAACACCCACTGCACCCAGTTTTGAGGCTCTGGACGCTCCGTAAACCCGTTGCCCGACGGCTCCTCCATAAGCCGCAAAAGTGCTGATTTGAGTTGGGTCCATTGGTTCACTAAAAAAGGCAATTTTACCTTTCAAAGCGTTTTTCTTCATTTTCTCAAGCGCATCCAATCCTTTTATCTCTACTACTTCTGCAGTAATACCACTGTATCCCGTTCCTACGGAATTGCCCAGAGCCAATGCCGGCAAATCGACCGAGCCTCTGGATGAAGAATTGACGATCCGAACGATTTCCTTTTCGCCGCGGACCCAGTGAGGTACCGTACATGGCTGCAACCAAACCGTATCCATCCCCAGCGTATCGAGCATTTGCTTGACGTATTCCACTGCGGCCAGAGACTCTGGCGAACCACTCAATCGCCCGCCAATATTATTGGTCAAATAGTCCAGCCAGTTATAGCACTGCCCCTGAGTCAGGGCAGTATTATAAATATCTTTTATATAAAATGCGTCTTCATCTGTATTTTGTGCTTGAACTTGCACAGTTAAAAATCCGATTAAAAGTAGTGCGATTAGCTTTTTCATATCTTGGTTTTTAAAATTTTATTTATTTGTCTATTATGGAATTTTTGATTTTATTTTCTATATTTGAAGTAGAATAACCATCTATAAATTTCAGGCTGAGTACCTTTCCACCATTTGCTAATACTACTTCTGAACCAACGATTTGATCCGGTTTCCAATCCCCTCCTTTTACAAGGACATCGGGAAGCAATGTTTCAATCAATTGCAAAGGCGTATCTTCTTCAAACACCACCACCAGATCGACAAATTCCAGGGCGGCCAGCATATTTTTCCGGGTCATTTCATCCTGAATCGGACGATGTTCTCCTTTGAGTCGCTTGACAGATTTTTCAGCATTTAAACCAATGACGAGGCGATGCCCTAAGCCTTTGGCTTCGGCCAGATAATGTAAATGTCCGTAGTGCAAAATATCAAAACAGCCATTGGTGAATACGACTTCCTCGCCGAGTTGCTGCCAATGATAAACTATTTTTTTTGCAGCAGGCCAGTCTTGAATTTTGGTGGTCACCTTTTTTAAGGACATTAATAGAATTTTTTGCAAGATAACTTAAAATGAAATAATGATAAAGGTGTGGGAAAACAGAAAGATCGATAAGGCATTTTGCCCTGTTTTTTTATCTTTGATAAATCACCTAACTAAAATCCCGAAAATTTGAAAACTTTAGAACATTTACCCCAATTTGAAATTTTAGACACCCTCCATCACGGGGAATCTACCCTGATTCATAAAGTTTATGATTCCACATTACAAAAAGAAGTCATTCTTAAAACAACGACTTCCAAAAGTTATAATATTAAGGAAGTCGCACGAATAAAATCTGAATTTCAATTACTTTCTAAACTAAATATCCCCAATGTCAGAAAAGCCATAAATCTCCATACTCAAAATGAGTTGCCTGTTTTGGTTTTGGAAAATGCACAAGGAATAACCCTCTCTAAATATTTAGGTGATAATGAGTTAGCTGTTGACACCTTTCTGGATCTTGCAATACAACTTGGGGAAACGCTGGCAGAGTTTCACGCCAATAATATTATTCATAAAGATATAAATCCAAACAATATAATTTACAACCCAGGCAACCAGCAAGTTAATATTATTGATTTTGGAATATCTTCTCAGTTACATTATGACAGATTAAACACCTACAACAGCAACCAACTAGAAGGTACGTTGCCCTATATCTCACCGGAGCAAACCGGACGCATGAATCGCGCTACAGATAACCGAACAGATCTCTACTCTCTAGGCATCACTTTCTTTCACATGTTGGCCAACCAGCCTCCTTTTGGCTCTAAAGATCCGCTTGAGTTGATCCATGCGCATATCACACAGGAACTCCCCCGCATAAAAACATTCCGGATAGACGTACCGAATTCCATCCAAAAAATCATTGATAAACTCACTTCAAAAAATGTAGAAGCGCGTTACCAGTCTGCTATCGGTCTGGTGCATGATTTAAAAAAATGTAAAGCGGGAATTGAAAATGGAGAATTCGTGCCTGGAGAACGGGATGTCGAAATGCGTTTTAGAATACCGGAAAAACTATATGGTCGCTCTCGGGAATTAGCAATACTGGATCATGCCTTTGAGCAATCCAGTAAAGGCGAAAATATTTTATTACTTGTAGGAGGAGCAGCCGGAACAGGAAAATCTGTCCTGGTTCGGGAACTTCAAAAGTCTGTCGTTGCCAAAAAAGGATTTTTTATCTCTGGTAAATTCGAT
>JAHDCK010000023.1:3848-20841 GCA_020629915.1 Saprospiraceae bacterium | reverse complement strand
GTGCAATGGTGCAATGGTGCAATGGTGCAATGGTGCAATGGTGCAATGGTGCAATTTAATTTTTTTTATTTAAGTTTTTCAATATACATCTTTAATTAAAGTATAACTATTTTTATTTTTCCTTATCCAATTCCTTACAATTTTTAATCCTTCCGTATAATCCCCCACGTCCATTTCTCCTGTAAGCGGGTCTACTTTTACAGGGAAATCTTTGACTACGGGGGCAAGGGCTTCAATAATCCGATAGGCGCATGGAATTCGTCCCGGCACATCCGGCCCAGCTGGGGTACACCCTTTTTTATCACTCATCACCCAGTCCATTAAATAATCTGTTGCTTCCTTTTGCCGAACATAGATAAGTAATGGCATGACACGATAGACAAACTTATCATCGACAGGCATTTTTTTAATATTTTTCATTAAATTATTCAGGCGGGCCTTATCGCCACATCTCACCTGAGCCAGTTTTACGGCCTGGTAGTTTCTCTTATGGCTTTTATATTGAAAAAGGGATTGTTCTACGGCAGAACAATTTCGGATAAATCCTGCCAACATGATATATTGATCCATCTTAGAAGCTTTTCCTCCCCTAATAATACTCCCCAGCAACCGCCTGGATTCTAAGGTAAAATCCTGCTTTTTAAAACGCTTCAGTTTTGAAGGGATAGAACCGGACACCCCTGCCTCCTTGTCCATAGCCGTCATCAACAGAATATTTACGGCTTGCTGTCTGGTTTTTGGATAGGTGTTTTTTCTTCCGACCTGACCGATTAATCGAATGGCTTCCCGCTTCACTTTTGGGTTTTCTTTTTTTAAAAACTCATGCAGTTGAGTGATGCTGTTTTCGTTCTGGTAGAGGCTGGTCATTTCCTCCTTTTTTAATATTTCTTTTTTTCCCTTTTCAATTTTATTAAAATAGTCACCCAGATCAAGCTGGGCCACTGTTGGGTTTATTATTACAATAGAGAATACAATTAAAAATATATTATGTTTCATGTTTACGTGTTTCAACTAAAAGAAAAGACTAATATATAAATATTTTACCACAACAAAAAACCCGGACAACTACTCGAGTTATCCGGGTTTCTAATATTTACAAAAACTAAATTCTAATCAGATAAATTAAAACGAACGGTCACCCCTGCTCTGGTATTCGTAATCGGGAAGGAAGCCGAAGTAGCCGGAATCGTCTGACTGCGCTCGAAGAAGAGGCGAAGATTCAACCGCTTATTCACAGCATAATCAATCGATGGAGAAATCCGGATTGTCTTGGCTCCACGCGTTGGCTCCGAGATATTTTGATCCAGTAAGTGATTGATCGTTACGTCATCCCGGTAAGAGAAATCGAATTTGAAATTGAGATCATTCTCCAACTTATTCGTTTTCTTTTTGCCTTTACCCACTTTGAATGGCAACTTAAAGCCTTTTACTTTGTAGCCAAATCCAACCGTAAAGTCAGAGGTTTTGGTTTCGGCCAGTCGGTAATCAACGAAACTCATTGCGAGGTTTCGGCTTTTCTTCCAGTCAAAGCGAACGGACAAGTCATTCTTCATCCGCACATCCACCCCAATCAATGGAGAGAACGCCTCCGTAATATTGATATTCGGAATTTCAAATTCCGAGTAATAATTCAGCGTCAAATCATTCAATGGATCCAAGCCGTCATCAATAGCACTGGAATACCTCAAATCCGTCGTATAATTATTAACAGACAAAGTAGACTTATAGGAATGGGTCAGGTTGACACTTTGGAAAACCTTATTCAGTCCAGGCAATTTACCTAAGCCGTTGTAGGATAATTTCCAGTTGGGCAACGGGATTACATCAAACACATCTAACTCATAAGTGGATGCATCCTGACCAGAATAGGCGGCGAGGAAAGCGGGAATCAAAACATCCTGCTGATACCTTCCGTAACCGTCGCGGAATTCTGCTCCTTCCAGTTGGTGATCCTCTTCATCAATTCCCACCCTGCTGGAAATAATCGTTCGATTGGCTTCAAACTGATCAAAGTTATCCAGTATATCGTCAAATAATGTATTTAAAGTAAAATAGGTAAAGGTCAAGCTACCTCCGTCAATTTGCGCCTTGTGGTCGTACTCCGTTCCTCCCGGTTCAAATATTTTGAAATCCTCAGTATGATTTCGGGTATAATTTCTATTTGCCGTCAGGTCAATTTTAAAATTCTTAAACGGTTCGAGTTTCACGGTGGCATCGATTGTTTGCGAATAATTTTGATTGACCTTTTGATTCAGGTAAACGCTTCGGGTAATCCATCCGTTTCCAGCCATTTCATCCAGATAAGATAACTGCGGCTGAATACCTGCTACAAAATCCCAGCCCGGAGCTGCGAAATTATCATTCATACCTAATATATGTGTTTGAGGCATATACCCGGGAATGATAGTAGAAAAATTTTCAGTATAATTAAGCCGTGCTTTTCTTATCAACATCAAAGGGCGGATTAAAACTCTGGCTGCAGTAGAAGGTTCTCCTTGTTTTTTCTTTTTTGCTTTGGCCTTAGCTTTTTCATCCTCTGCCAGAACTTTCCCGATGTCTTCGCCGCCGGTCAGAGATTCCTTGATTTTATTTTCTTTCTTTTTCCTGTCTTCCTTAGAATCTCTTCCTTTCTTTCCTTTTTTCCCGGAATTAATTTTCTTTAAATATTTTGATTTATTATACAATTTTTCAAAATTTAAATCAAAATTAATCTGTCGGTTTTGTCCATTTTGAACGACTGCTCCAAGCGTATCTGAAATTGTCAGGGATTGAGCATTCCATCCATACGAAGCGGCATAACTCGCCTTGGCATTTATCCAGTCAAAAGCCGGAATATATTTTAACGGCAGAGAATAACTTGCATTAGCCGTGTGGCTATAGCCCCGCGTTCTACCCCAATCCCGAATAGAAGACCAGATAGCCTCATTGCGCAGGTTGGGGTCAATTCGAATACCCGTTTCCAGATCCACTTCTTGCGGTTCTTCCACGATAGCATTATTCTGGGCATTAAAGTTGAACTTAAGGGATTTTGCCAGATTCCAGCTCAGGCCGTAATTCCGATTCCAGGTAAAACGTTTATCAAACCAAGTCGCACCATCCGAGAAACGATAGGTCGTCTGACCAAATATCCTTTGCATATCCGTTCCAAAATTAACGGAATTCGGAACCGGATTAAAGTTAAATTCCTTGACCCATTTAAACCATTTGCCTTTCACCTTATTAAAGGGTTTGACGTAGCTCGTCTTGGGAGAGTAGGAATAATCAATGGCTCCTAAGTGTTCCTCCACCAAGTCTTCTTTGATGGTTGGATCACTTTTTTCCGTTTCTGTATAGGCATAGGTTAAGCTAATATTTTCAATATCCCAGGGCATTGGAGCTTTATCTTTTTTCGTTCGCTCCTTGCGCACATTGGTAAAATTGAAACTTTTTATACCGGTATAATCCTGCGCCTGCCGTCGAAGAGAATCCCGTTCGGCGGCATCTGTTTCTGCGGCTAATAATTCTTTCAATGGAATATCTCTGGTGTAAGGATCAAACTCCGGGGTTCTGGTGGTGGTCGACCACTGTGCCAGGAAAGGAATTTTTATGCCTGAATTTTTATTAAAAAATTTGCCAAGTTCAAAAGAAGCTCCGAAGTCATATTGCAATACTTCTTCCTTGGCTCGTTGGGCAATTTTTTGCTCTAGTGCGCCCCAACCAATACTGCTATAATTCAAAGAACCGGATAAGTTTCCGAAGTCTGCCAATGTTACTTCTGCTCTGGCCAGCCCGGCCATACCCCCTAAGTCCCGGAAACCACTGACGCGCAACTCATTAACCCAAACCTCTGCACAAATCGGTACGCCGTCATCTTCGGGATTATACACACCAACCATAACGCCTTTTACCAATCCAATATCGGGGTTACCTTTTACTTTGAGTATATTATCCGGACGTTCCGGATCGAATTGTTCAAAGATTTCACGCAGTGGAAAGCCATCGGCATTTCTCTGAATTTTTATGTCTTTTAACTGAGATAATTTAAAATTAAATTCGTTTTCCTCCCGCCAGACTTCCTCCGCAATGGGACTTGCTGCAGGGTTGTCAGACATTGTTAGGGGAATTTCATATTCGTAATAATTTTCTTCAAAATCACTTCCCAGACGCATAAACATCCTCAGGGCTCCTTTGGGTAAATCGTCCTGAGATTCGGCGTGAACGAACATGCGCATACTTTCAAAAGTACGCATATCAAGGTTTAATATTTTATAAATCGCACGACCTGCCTTATCTGGCAGATTACATACATTTAATGCTAAGGACTGCTCATTTTGCAGGGCATCCGGGAATGGACCAATGGATTGCTCTCGTTGAATACCCGGAGGCAGGACATAAGGAAAAGGCGTTCGTCCGCTGTTTTCTTCTATATTCACTGCTGTAACATCAAACTCTACATCATCATCATCTACCTGAGAGCCGAATGGTTCATCAAATACCAAGTCCCGAATATATCTTCTCCACTGGTTACGCACCAATTCCAATCGCGCAAAACGCATCGTCACCGGATATTCAAAATCATCCATATACATTCGGATAAAACGAACAGCTCTAAGGTCTTGCTTTCCACCAACGCTGTTATTCAAAAATTCTTCGATTGGAATTTTGTACTGGTACCAGGTTCCATTTGCTGTATTCACGGTGTCTGTTACAAATTCGGAAATTACAACTCCGTCTCCATCTCTTTGAAGTGGTACTTTATATTGAAAATAAGCCTCTTCCCGGTTCAGACTATTATCCCGATTTATATCCTCGGAGTCTGGATTATTAGTCGCAGCTGATAAAGTATTACCAGCAGGAGGTTGAGAATTATTTTCCGGATTGTTATACTGTCGGTAGCGATTCAAGATAGATATATCATCAGAAAAACTTTCATCGTTATAATATAAGTAATCATCATTTGAAGGGTCCAGCTCTGCATTTCTGTAGGCATCGTTATTCGTTCCGTGTTCTGCTTCAATGCGATCCAGATAACCCGAAAAAATATCCAGCTCCTGCTCTGTAGATAATCCATCCAAACCAACATCCTGGCTGGCTCTGGTGGCTTCATCATTATCAAAGGCATTGGTAATAGGCGAACTTCTGGCAATTCTACCCCACTCTGTTACATCAACCGGAGTTTCCAGGTCATCTGGTTTGGGCAGTGTATTTTCAAAAAACTGACGGGAGTCTTTTAAGATATCCTCCGACACCTCTCCTAAGTTTATATATAAATTACCTCCTTCTCCTTCAGGAGTTGGGTTTCCATCCAGATAAGGACTTAGCATCCAAAATTCTACAAATTCAATATTGGCGGCTTCAAAATCCGTCGTGGTCAGGGAGCGCATGATTCCTCCCCATCGGGATTTTGGATCGCGGAGACTTCCGTTTGGATTCATCCCGGCAGAATAATCTGTGGCCTCTACATCAAAATTATAGGGACCTCTTTCGTCTGGATAGTAAGTCAAATCAAAGGTTTGAATCGTTGTATTTTCTCCTGGTTGTAACTGGCGATTGGGGAAGACTTCCTCCTGTCGAACGGAGCGCTCATAAGGTCCTAAAGATCCAGCATCTCTCCTCAGTCCATTATCAATTCTGTACCAGTTTATTTTAGCCCTGTTTTTACCATAATCCAGATCATCTACCAGACTGGCTTCGGGGAAATTTTCATTTTTTGGAGTAGAGGCGAGTACCCAGGCATTCGCTGGCGTCCTCAAATCAATCCGGCTGGCACTTCCCTCAAAATCATCAATATAAACGACGGATTCTCCATTTTCCCGGATAGCTCTGGCTTCTCCCGGATCGAGGTAGGCCACCTCACCGGTAAAGGTAAAATCAGAAGGCTCCTTGGTATCGATCAGTGGTATCCGATCCACTATTCTGGTAATGAGTGGTGCTTCAGTTTTATAATTTACATCAAAACCATAAACGGTATTTGCGATAGGATCATCTCCAACGTTTACTTTTTGAGTAAATGGACGCTCAGATAAACGCATCACCGTTCCACCCAAAGTAAAATTATCGTTGATCCAATAATCTGCCCTGGCTCCCATGAGCGTTTTAGTCTGGAAACTAAATAAAGTATTGTCCTCGTAAGATACATTTACAGGTACGCCGGAGTTGAGCAGCGAACCATCCAGTATTTTAATTCTACCTATATTATAATCGATGGTATAATGAACGCCTTCGGTCAATACTTGTCCCCCCGCACGAACCGTTACAGAACCTCTTGGTATATTAAATGATCCAAGAGAAATTTCGGAAGACACACTGGAGCGATAATTTCCTTTTATAACAAAACGATTAAATTCCGGAAATTCCCTCGCCCTGGTAATGGTAGAATCGTAAAGTTGCGGATAAGTATATTTTTGGGCAAGGCCCGGATCGGTCATTTGCGCCTCCAGTGATGAACCAAAGGGTTCCAGCACGGGGAAAATCACTTTCCCTGAACGCGGATTGATGGTAATCCCACTCACAAAATCAAAGACACCATCCGGAAAAGGATCACTTTGACGGTTCAGGTTATCCATATTCAGAAGGCGAATCAGCGGTGCTCCGCTGGTTCCTTCCGGCAGATTTCTGATCTCTCCTCCTCCCGGATCCTGATAGAAAATATCCAGGTTAAACTCATCCGGGTTTACCTGAAAAGCTCCGAGAGAGTACACATTTTTCATCATCAGATCCCACAGTGGCAAATCAACGCGCATCGTGGTTCCTTTCAACATTTTTACAAATAAAACCCCTTGAGAAGTTGTGTCTACGGATTGCGGAGAACTTTGTGCCAACTCCCCTACGGAAAACGGCCCTTCTCCATTATAGGTATATTGGTAAGAAACCCCTACAATGTCGGATGGGTTTAAAGAAGTATTCAGGGAGATATATCCTAGTTCAGGATGGAAATCAAACTCGGTTGCTTTCAACTTCCGGGCGCGTACCTGAAGAAAATCCTGTCCTTCTTGTAAGCCGAGGTCCGTTTGTAATTTCGTTACTATTTGAACCAGATCTCTATCCGCAATATTGGAGGTAATATTTCCATATAAATCATTCGCTTCATTATCTGGCAATACGACATTTTTTAAATCTCTGGGTGCGGACGGATTTGGATTAATCCGCATGGTGTTGGTAATTTCCTCTCCTTCTCCTAAATCGGTAAAGGCGACAATATCCCGAACATCCTGTGTTTCATTTCTGGTATTGGTAACCCATACCTCAATTCTCGTTATTTTAAATAAAGTATTGACCTGTGGCAAACTGCGCTGAGCCGGTTCAAATTCACTTCTGTTGAAATGAGAGAGGAAGAAGTGGCGATTTTCGTCGTATTGATCCGCCGTGATTTCAAAATTTTGGAGTTGCGTTCCTCCCTGAATTTGGGTTTCCTGTCGTCTGGATTTTTGCTGAGAGAAAACACTCGTCAGGGTCAGGCGGCCAAACTGCAATTCTGTTTTCAAACCAAACAAACTTTGACTTCCCTGAATCAGAGAACTCTTCAGTGGTAAACTTACGTTACCCGCTTCTATCTTTTTTATAATATCATCTTCAAAACCGGTGTATTCCAGTTTCATTTGATTTTCAAAATCAAAGGTGGCCTGGGTATTATAATTAGTGGTGAGTTGTAATTTTTCACCAATTTTACCCACTACATTTAACCGAATATCCATATCAAAATCAAATCCCCCGCTTCGTCTTTGTCGTTCTGTAAGAATTGGATTTTGCACATTCTGATAATCCACTCCAAATGTCAGGTCGATATTTCCCTGTGGGCGGATATCTACTTTAGTTCCTCCAAATAATCGATCCACCAGGGCATTTCCCAGGTCAAACTTGGCAATGGGGTCACCGGCACTAAAGGCCGTTTTTCCACTGGAAGCATCTGAGAGCTGCTTGAAGTAATCCGCCTCCATTTGTTTTTGTTTCCACTCAGAATATTCCTGAAAAGTCATATAGGTGGGTGCACGATAATAAAAATCACCGATTTTTTCTGTGATGATGTAGGAATCCGTTTCCGGGTCGTATTCTACATTTTTTTCTATAATAGAAGGATCGTCCAGATCAAATGGATTGCCCGGAGGATCGAATAAGTCATTATCAAACCGGTCCTGGATGGGTTTAGGGAAAGTATCCACTTCCGAATCAATTGCCGTCCATTCGTAGGGGTCTTCTAAGTTGTAATCGCTACCGTTGGCGATTAGCGTCAAACCTGTTAATGCCAGGGAGAATAGCGTTATTAAGAGGTATTTCATATATAAATAATAAATTTGGAGTGTTCCTTTTTGGAAAATGGGTTTTTTAAGGATTTAAATAAAAAAATCTATCGTTTCTAAGACAAATTTTTCAGGGCTACCTTAATTAAATCTTCTACGGTTTTGATTCCCGGCTGCGTTGTCAGGATATTGTTGAGTGTTTTTTGGACTTTTATGCGGTTGAATCCCAAAGCCAATAAAGCAGATAACGCTTCATCCCTTATCGTATTGCTTCCCGGTGCGACTAAAGCTGGCTGACCATCGGATTCTTTTAGAATTTTATCTTTTAAATCCAAAATGATACGTTTTGCTGTTTTCGGGCCTACGCCTTTTACCTTTTTAAAGGCCAGCACATCTTCGCTTATTATCGCTGCCCGGGTTTCTTCTGCCGTCATGGAAGACAAAATAATTCGAGCGGTATTGGGACCAATCCCACTGACTGAAATTAATTTTATAAAAAGTTGCCTTTCCGAGTCTTCTGCAAAACCATAAAGGGTTTGCGCATCTTCTTTTACGTGAAAAAAAGTAAGAAGTTTTACGTTTTCTAACTTTTCAACTTTAGCGTAGGTATGCAGGCTGATATTGAGATGATACCCAATCCCTCCTGCTTCTACGATCACGTAGGTCGGATTTTTAAATGTAATTTCACCTTTTATATAACTAATCATGTCAAATGCGTAGGAGGCTTTTGTTTTCAGAGGGCGAAGGTACAAAAATTCCTCCCTAATCTATTTCCACAATTTGCTAGTGAATCGTTTTCTAAAGTGTTCTTACAGATGGGAATGGTTGTATGCAAATAAGGATTGAAAAAATAAAAATCTCTGGTTCATTTCACAATTCTTTGTGGGGGTTATGACTTTGAGTCGCAACCTCACAAATCCTTATTCTAAAATAATTATCAATGCAGCTGAGATAAAATTTCATCCAGGTAATCGCGGTGATTGGCCAGACGAGGCACCTTGTGTTGTCCTCCGAATTTTCCTCTGGATTTCATCCAGTTAAAAAAAGTATCCTGAGGAACTGTGTGCAAGGTCAGTTCTTCCAGCGCCATATTTTTGTACCGCTTAGCTTCATAATCGGAGTTGACGGATTGCAGATTTTTATCCAAAAGCGTAATAAACTCGGCCAGATTTTCCGGCGGTTTCCTGAACTCTACCAGCCACTCGTGACCGCCCTTGCCCTCACCCGAAAAATAAATTGGGGCAACGGTGTATTCGTGGACGACAGCATCGGTGCTGTTGCAGGTCATTTGGATGGCTTTGTCTGTATTTTCTACAATAACTTCTTCTCCGAATGCATTGATAAAATGCTTGGTTCTTCCCGAAACGACGATTTTGTAGGGATTGGTTGAGGTAAAACGAACGGTGTCTCCCGGTAGGTATCGCCAGAGTCCGGCATTAGTTGTAATGACGATGGCATAATTCTTTCCGGCTTCTACTCCTTCCAATCCAACTACGGTTGGGTGAGGCTTTCCCCACTCACTCATGGGTATGAACTCAAAAAACACACCATTATCTAATAAAAGGAGCATATCGTCCGCATTTTTTTCACATTGTGCGGCAAAATATCCTTCGGAGGCGTTATATGCCTGGAAATATTTCATCTTTTCGGAGGAGATTAATTTTTTGAATTGAGCTTCGTAGGGTTTGAAGCTGACCCCGGCGTGGAGGTACAATTCAAAGTTGGGCCAGACCTCGGAAATATCTGTTTTACCTGTGAGATCTAACACGTGCCGAAGCAGCACGAGCGTCCAGGTGGGTACTCCGGAGATGTTAGTGATATTTTCATTAATGGCCGACTTGGCGATGCGATCTATTTTTTCATCAAAATTTTCTAACAAAGCCGTAGCGACATCAGGTTTTAATAAATATTTACCCAGCATGGGCATATTTTGAATCATGATAGCCGACACATCGCCCGCCTTGGTATTGGCTTTTTCATCAAATACTTTATAACTGCCGCCCATGATCAATGCCTTGCCGGAAAAGACTTCATTATTTGGATATAATTTATCGTGAAGTGTCAAGGTATCTCTCGGACCGCGGATGTGACACTCTTCCAGATTTTCATAGGTAACGGGAATATACTTGCTCTTGGCACTCGTCGTTCCGCTGGATTTGGAAAACCATTCTACTTTGGCATTCCAAAGGACATTGGGTTCGCCGTGCATCATTTGCTCGATGTAAGGCTGCATATCTTCATACGGATGAAGCGGAACTAATTCTCTAAAGCTCTCCTTGGAGAAAATTTCGTTAAACTTATATTTTATTCCAAATTTTGTATTTCGGTTTTTTTCTATAAAACGACTCAACAGGGAATCCTGTACTTCAATCGGATTGCGGATAAAGTAGTCTATGCGGGAATACCGCCGACTCAAATACCAGTGCATCGTTTTGTTTAGTAACTTCATTTATTCAATATTCCAATGGTTCAATATTTTACACATACATTTTTTGGCTCTGTAAAAAAGCGCAGGGCTTCGAGTCCGCCTTCCCGTCCTACGCCTGAACTTTTCATCCCTCCGAAGGGGGTTCGCAAATCCCTTAGCAGGAAGCAGTTGATCCAGACGATTCCGGACTCTAACTTCGTGGCCATGCGATTGGCTTTTTGGATATCTTTTGTCCAGACTGTGGCCGCCAGGCCATACTCCACATTATTGGCCAGAGCTAATGCTTCCTCCTCTGTATCAAATGGCATGACCGTCACCACCGGACCAAAAATTTCTTCCTGATTGGTGCGACAATTCATATCTAAATTAGTTATAACTGCTGGTTTCATATAATATCCGCCGGCGAGTTTGCCTTCAAACTGAATCCTCGTGCCGCCACATTGAATTTCTCCGCCTTCTGATTTTGCAATTTCTATATATTTTAAAATTTTATTTAAATGTGGCTCGGAAACTAATGCGCCCATGTCTGTCACATCGGAATGCGGGTCGCCAATTTTTAAAAATTGGGTACGCTTAACTAATTCTTCTATAAATTTATCATAAATAGATCGTTCTACCAAAATCCTCGAACCGCAAAGGCAAACCTGACCATTATTGGTAAAAGAAGACCGCAGCGTCCCGATCATCATTTTATCAAAATCACAATCCGCAAAAATAATATTAGGATTTTTACCCCCTAATTCTAAGGACATTTTTTTAAACATGGGTGCCGCAATGCTTGCAATTTCCCTTCCCGTATTCGTTCCACCTGTAAAAGAAATCGCCTTGATTTTCGGATGACCAACAATGGCGCGTCCGGCCTTTCCACCTAAGCCATGTACGATATTCAAAACGCCTGCGGGCAATCCGGCTTCCTTGCACGCCTTGGACAACAGGTAGGCCGTCATCGGCGTAACCTCCGAGGGTTTGGCGACGACGCAATTTCCGGTAGCGAGTGCCGGAGCGATTTTCCAAGTGAAGAGATACAAGGGCAAATTCCAGGGAGAAATGCAGCCGACTACGCCAATAGGACGGCGCAGGGTGTAGTTGATAGATTGGGGATGTTCCATAAAATGGGACTCCGAAGAAAAGTGCAAAACAGCCGTAGCAAAAAATCGTATATTACTTTGTGCCCTGGGAATATCTACTGTGCGGGACAGGTTAATGGACTTGCCGTTGTCCATCGTTTCAGCCTGAGCGAAGGCTTCCATATTTTGCTCGATGATGTCTGCTATGCGTTGCAATATTCTAAACCGCTTATTCACACCCATCGTACTCCACTCCGGGAAAGCGCGCTCTGCTGCCTCATAAGCCTGTTGCACATCTTCCTCGTCCGAGTCGGGGATATGAGAATAGACTTCACCTGTAGATGGATTATAATTATCCAAATATTCTCCTGATGCTGCGGGAACAAGCACACCGTTGATATAATTTTTTATATATTTATCTGTTTTCATTGTTTTTATTTAAATTATATTACTATAACGATTTTGTTCGTCCGCCATCTACGGGAAGATTCGCACCCGAAATATACGCTCCTGCTGGTGAGGCCAAAAAAGCCACTGCTCCTGCCACCTCTGAAGGCCTTCCAAATCTTCTTAGCGGAACTGTATCCTGCATTTTGGCAATGACTTCTTCCTCAGACATATTTAATTTATTCATTTCATTTTTTACAATTTCATCCAAGCGACCCGTGCTTGTAAAACCGGGTAAGACGTTATTGACTGTAATGTTGTGAGGCCCTAATTCGTTGGCCATTGTTTTCGCCCAGTTAGCTACAGCTCCCCTCGTAGTGTTAGACACACCCAGATTATCTATGGGCTGTTTTACAGAGGTAGAAATTATATTTATGATTCTACCATTTTTATTTTCTTTCATACCAGGCAGGACGATTTGCACGAGGATTTGATTGCACAATACGTGGTTATTAAATGCCTGCAAGAAGGCTTCGGGAGTTGCTGCTGAGATGGAGCCTCCCGGAGGGCCTCCTGTATTATTAATTAAAATATCAATATTTTTATTTTTTAAATTTAACTCAAGGACATTTTTAAAATGTGTTCTATCGGAAAAATCTACTACGATATAACTGTGGGTTTGTCCCTGGCTGGAATCGAGTTCGCTGACGGCTTGCTGCAAGGCGGATTCCGTCCGGGCAAGGAGCGTGACGTTTGCACCGAGACTGGCAAGTTCGAGGGCGACGGCTTTTCCGATGCCTTTGCTGGCTCCACCTACGAGGGCGTTTTTACCGGTAAGATTTAAATTCATATATGCTATTTTACAATTTCTCTTTTCTTTGTGCTTAATATTCATTTATCAAAACCTCCACTACGTTCCGGCTTTAACAAATGAAATTATTTCACTTGTTAAAGCCGAGTGAACCTGTACTGACCTATGCGTCAGTAACGAGGTTTTGAAAAATGAACACTAAAGCATCAATGACCAGCATAAGGACTCAGGTTAAAAACATCTTTCCTCAATGTCATTGACATAGGGAAGAAAGGTGCAGCGCACCGACCCCATTTGTAGAAAAATGGTTTGGAAAAATTCCAAAGGGGCGTAACCTCGTCCCCATAAAATCCCCAGCAAAATATGGGGACGAGGCTACGCCCCTTAAAATACTTCGTATAATTGATCTACAAATGGAACCGGGGCACTGCCCCTCAAAAATCCTAATGTCAATGACATTGCCCTTTACCTGTTTCGGTTCAGCCTCCGCCAACCCTAGTCCTTGTGCCACAAAATCTTTTTATATAGTGTACGAAATAATCCCTAAATTTAACCACTTTTCCGTAAATCAGAAACTCAAACAAAATGTCGAATAATTCCTGGAAAAACTGGATGCAAATGCTGGGCCCCGGATTGCTTTTTGCCGGAGCCGCCGTAGGTGTTTCTCACCTTGTACAATCCACCCGCGCCGGAGCAGATTATGGTTTGGCGTTGATCTGGGTCGTATTCATAGCGCATTTTTTAAAATATCCATTTTACGAATACGGCCCTCGCTATGCCACCGTCACCGGAGAAAGTTTGGTCAAAGGCTACAAGCGACTGGGTAATGGCACGCTCGTTATTTTTGCCTTGATTACGCTGGGGACGATGTTCGCTATTCAGGCCGCTGTGACTTCGGTTACAGCCGGGCTGGCCATTCAGTTGTTTGGTATTAGTGATAATATGTTAATGTGGAGTATAATTTTATTATTTATTTGTTTGTGTTTACTGGTGCTTGGGCGTTATTCTTTTTTAGATAACATTATAAAAATAATCATTCTATTATTAACTATATCAACTATCGTCGCTGTCGGTTTTGCCTTTTCGTCTTCCAGCTTCGGAGCGTTGAGTTGGGAACAAACGATCCCAACGGAAGGCGTTGCTTTGACATTTTTGATCGCCTTCATGGGTTGGATGCCAGCACCGATTGACATCTCAGTTTGGCATTCGCTTTGGGTGCTGGAAAAGCGAAAAGATGAAGGAGCGGATTTTGACTTCAAACAATCCATTTTTGATTTTCGGGTCGGGTATATCGGGACGATGTTCCTGGCGACTTGTTTTGTTTTGCTGGGCGCTTTGGTCATGTTTGGAACCAACGAAGTGTTCTCTCCCAAGGCAGGCGTTTTTGCCAAGCAGTTAATTAATTTATATACAAATAGTTTAGGAGATTGGGCAAAATGGATCATCGGGATCGCTGCTTTCACAACGATGTTTAGCACGACGCTCACTTGCTTAGATGCCCTGCCCCGAACAATGGGAAGAACGACGGCCCTGCTCTGGGGAAGAGAAGAAGATGGTCAAACACAATACTGGCTATGGATGTTTATTTTAATTATAGGAACTATTGTGGTACTTGGAATGCTCGTTTCTTCCATGGGCATGATGGTCAAAATTGCGACTATCCTTTCCTTCCTCACTGCGCCTCTCCTTGCCTGGTTCAATTTTAAATTAGTGACGAGTGAACACATGCCCGAAGCTTATCGTCCCGGAACTGGCATGCAAGCGTTGAGCTGGGTCGGAATGATTTTTCTCCTGGGATTCGGTGGACTTTATTTGTTTACGATGATTCAATAATTCCAATAACAAAAATATTTAATTATTCTATTGTAGCATTGGAATATTGAAAAAAGTTTTCTTTTAAAACTTTTTCTAACGTGGTAATGAGATAATCTACATCTTGCTTAGAGAAGCAGAGTGGGGGTTTGATTTTGATGACATTGTGCAAGGGGCCGTCGGTGCTCATGAGGATACCGAGTTCGCGCATGCGGTTGGCGAGGTGGCTGGCTTCTTCGGCGGCGGGTTGGAGTGTTTCGTGATTTTTTATCAATTCAAATCCAAGGAATAATCCGTGGCCGCGTACATCCCCGATTATTGAAAAATGGTTTTTTAAAATATTTAATTTTTCTTTTAAATATCCCCCAACTTCTTTTGCATGTTGTTGCAATTTATTTTCTTTTATAATATTTAAAACACTTCGCCCTGCAGCACAAGCGACAGGGTTGCCTCCGAAAGTATTAAAATATTCCATCCCGTTATTGAAGGCATCCGCAATTTTTCTTGTCGTGATGACTCCTGCTAGTGGAAAGCCATTGCCCATTGGTTTGCCCATGACGACAATATCCGGAATGACCTCCTGCAACTCAAATCCCCAAAATGTATCTCCTACTCTACCAAATCCCACCTGTACTTCATCCGCAATGCAAACACCTCCGGCCTCCCGCACAAATTGATATACACTTTTCAAATATCCTTCCGGCAGTACAATTTGTCCGCCACAACTCAGAATGCTTTCTGCTATAAATCCGGCAATGCCTTTTCCCTCTTTTTGAATTTGTTCTATAGACAGTTGGATAAAGTTCGCATATTTTTCTCCCGCATCTTTACCCTTGAATTTTCCTCTAAAAGTATCTGGAATTGAATTTTTATAAATATAATTTTCTGCACCTCTCCCTCCTTTGCCATCAAATTTGTAAGAACTAATTTCCACACAAGCATTTGTATTTCCGTGATAACCACCTTCCAAGACTAGCATATTTTTTTGTCCGGTAAATGTCCGAGCCATCCTGATGGCGAGTTCATTCGCCTCACTGCCAGAGTTGACAAAATAACAAACTTCTAATGGATCGGGGAAAGTTGCTGCTAGTTCTTCTGCGTATAAAACAATTTCTTTATGCAAATATCTCGTATTTGTATTTAATACGGCTGCCTGCCTTTGAACGGCCTGCACGACCTTTGGATGCTGATGCCCAACGTGCGGAACATTATTCACGGTATCCAGAAATCGACGGCCCGTTTCATCGTACAAATACTGCATATAACCCCGGACTATATGCAAAGGTTTTTTATAGGATAAACTTAAATTTGGGCCAAGGTATTTATTTCGTTTTTGTAGAATTTCATCTGCATTGAGATTCTCCTGTTTTTGATTTTTTAATTTTTCTATATTTAAAATAAAATTGGGATCTGGACAAAAGCTCTTCCAAACGGCTTTCTCTTCCGGGAAAGCTACGCCGGGAAAATCACCTTCATTGCCAAGCATATTCAGCATGACCTGAAAATGCAAATGCGCCGGCCAGCCGCCGTTTTCTTTATCATTTCCTAAGTAACCAATGATTTCTCCTTTGGAAAAATGTTTTCCCTTCTCCCAAAGTTCTAGTGAAGACAAATTCAAATGACCATACAACGTATAAAAGGAAAATTCATTTGAAATGCAGTGTTCCAGAATAACAACCGGGCCGTAGTCCCGAGTAAACTGCCGGTTATCAAACGAATGTACGATGCCATCCAGCGGAGCAAGGACAGGCGTTCCGGCCTTATCCGTTAAATCCAAGCCGATGTGCGTTGCTCGCCATCGCCGCCCGGAATTGCCTTCTTCAATATATGAATCTGCCTCATATATTGCTCTGTTTTCCAGATAGCCGCCTACGCCGAGTGTGGTTCCGTTATCCAGTAGCCAGTTGGTTTTATAACAAAATTTTTCTAAATCGAGATACATTTGCGGGTGGCCAATTTGCAAACTACCCACGGAGGAATCAATAACCCTAATTTTTTTCGTATTTGTTTTTAATATAAAATTAAAATTTGGCTTCTCTTTTTTAAGCCATTCGTCAAAGTGTTTTCTGGCAGGACAAGGTTCCCAGCCACAGGCATGACGAAAGTACGCATGAGCAAAATCCGGAGGAATTTTATATAATTTTTTTAGCAATTCCCAGGCACCTTTCTGGCTGATCCGGATATATTCATTACCAGGGTCATTTTTATAATCTATGGTAGAATTGGTCAGGCTGGTCAGCAGACGTGCAGCAATCATCGTCAGCAAAATTTC